>JAUXMQ010000088.1 GCA_030623125.1 Acidimicrobiia bacterium | reverse complement strand
TGATCCACTCGTTTCGGGAGCGCGATATCGTCACAGCCCATGGTGTTTTCGGAGCGATGATGGATGTTGAACTGACTAACGACGGCCCTGTCACGCTGGTTCTCGAAGTGAATGACGGTGTTGTCGGCTGAATGGTGAGTCGGTCCAATGTCTGGTCCACAGAACGATACCTATCCCCAGTGACAGCACGAGAAGCTGAGTGGTGGCAGCTATTCCCCAGGCCATCGGCCATACGAGGGAGGCCCAGAGTATGGCCATGATGTTGAAGGCGACAATGGTGACGATCGTTGCTGCGCCGGATGATCGGGTGATGAGAACCGTGATCACTAGCACGGCCACCACCGGCACAAGCACGGTGGGCCAAATAGCGGCGAGGACCCCGGCGCTGATCCCGAGACCCTTGCCTCCCCGGAACCCGTAGTAGCTGTTGAAGACGTTTCCGGTGACTGCGCCGACCCCGGCCACCACCGCGCCGATGTCACCGGCCAGGGCGGCGCCGGCGACAACGGCGATGACACCTTTGGCCATCTCGGTGGTCAGTACCGCGGCGGCCAGACGTGGTCCGGCGAGTCGGAGAGCGTTGTTGGCTCCCGGGTTCGTCGAGCCCTCCCGACGAAGATCGACCGCTGCCCGTTTCCCCAGCCACTCGGCCGTGGGTAACGAACCGATCAGGTAGCCGACTATGGCTGCCCCGATGGCGGCCACCACGCTCATCCTTCGACTTCCGTCTGCCCCGGACCACAGAACTGCAAGAAGTCGCACGAGGCGCACCACGACCCCGGGCTCTCCTCAAACTCCGAAGTGGAGATTCGACCGATGAGGGCATTGAGTGATTCGCGCGCTTTCGATACCCAGCTGTCATCGGCCGAGTGGGTGACCTCGGTGAGACCCCCACCCAGGTAGGCGAAGGTGACATCGAGGGTCTCGGGCTTGGTGATGCCAAAGTCGACTTCGGTTGCAGCCACCGCGTATGCCTGCAATTGGACGACAAGTGCAGGGTCGGTGCGTGGGCGGCCGCTCTTGAAATCGACCACCTCCCATTTGTCATTGTCGCAATAGACGGCATCGATTCTTCCCCTGAGGAGGTATCCGCTGTCGAGTTCCAGCGTGAACGGAACCTCGATCATCGTGGCCGTCTTCCCGGCGAATCTGGAGCTCAAGTAGGTTTCGAACGCACCAGGCCCGGAGGAGGCGTCACCTTCGACGACGTCATAGAGATCGTCGGTCATTTCTTCAAACGGAACCGCGCCCTTCTGGTGGAGCTCGATGCGACGGTGAACCTCCGTTCCCCGACTAGCGGCCGGGTTTGGTCGTCGGGGCAGAGGATCGACATTGGTCCAGAAGAACCTCTTCGGGCACTGTGCGTATGTCACCAGACCGGTGACGGAGACGGTGTCGTGATCGTCGACGGGCCCGTCTGACGCGGGCGCGGCGAGATTGAAGAGTCGTTGGTTGATGTCGGCCACGATTCGCTCATACTCGTCTCCGACTCCGCTCGCTGTGGCGATTTCCCCCATGGCCGCGGGGTTCTCGATCGCGGCCCGAAGCCCCGCCTCCCATCCGTCCCGAAATACGGGATCCGGGCTGGTTTCTCGAAGGGGGGGTCGGAGAATGCCAGGTCGCTCGCCAAGCTCGGCGTGGCCGGCACTTCGGCTCACGTCATGGTTCTCGACGATCGCGAACAGCTCAGACGGCTCTTTGGGGTTCTTGGATGGCTCCGGCAGTCCGTACCAGTGCGCTCCCGAGACAAAGAGACGTTTCTTGGCCCTGGTGACGGCGACGTAGGCGACCCTCCACTCCTGCCTCCTGTGCTGGGCACGGAGATAGTCCACTCGCACGTCTTCCTCGTCTGGCAGGTCGTCCATGATCGTGTCGATCCGCATGGAGACCGGGACATGCTCTGCGAAGCGGATTGGGTCAGAATACTGCTGGGAGCGGCTGGGGAAGTTGCCTTTGGTGACTGCGGGGATTGCGACACTCTCCCACTCGAGTCCTTTGGCACGATGCACGGTGACGAGAGTCACCGCCTCTTCGCCCGAGAGATGAGCCGCGTCGAGTTCCTCGGCGGGTTCGGATTCCATCGCCTTCAGATAGTCGAGAAAAGCCCCGACCGAAGGTCTGCCCCGAAGCGGGCTCCAATCCTCGGCCAGATCGAGAAGACGATAGATGTTGAGCCGGGCGGTGAGTCGTGCGTTTGGCGGCAAGGCCTCGATGTCTTGCCATGCCCGAGTTCGGTCGAGGATCGTTCGACAGGTTTCCACGAGCGTCAGCCCCTGGCTCTCGATGAGTACGTCCCGGTAGGCAGTCAGAAAGCGCTTCAGGGCGTGGCGGGCCTCGCCCCGCAAGCCAGGAATCTCCCCATAGTGCTCGATGGCCTCCATCAGGGTGATGGGAGCGGGCTCTTCGGCGTCGTCATGGCTCTCGGCTCCCGCGACCCAGCGGGTCAACGGCGCAAGATCGGCCATACCCAGCCGATACCGGCTGCCGAAGAGGATCTGGATGATTGCAGGGGAGTCCTCGGGATCTTCAAGGGCGGTCAGCCAAGCTCTGAGGTCGGAGACTTCGGCGACGGAGAAAAGCCCACCGATGTTTGCCACTTCGACCGGTATGTCGTGACGGCTCATCGCGTCGACCACGACAGAGAAGTTCTTGTTCTTTCTGAAGAGAACGGCCATTTCAGACCAACGACTGCCGCTTTGGCGGAGTTCTTCGAAGGTGCGGGCAATCCATTCCGCCTCCTCGAGGGCGTCGTTTGCCCAATAGGTGACCACGTCGCCCGTGGCGCCAGGGTCGACCGCTTGAAGAGGGTCCGCCTCGGCATTCGCTTCGAGCCTGATCTCGTTGGCCACGTCGAGGATCGCCTGGGTGGATCGCCTGTTGAGAGTGAGTCCCTTGCGACTCGCCGCCTCGCCACTCCCCTTGGTGAAATGCTCCGGGAAGAGCTCGAAGTTCTGGGCGGAGGCCCCTCGCCACTCGTAGATCGTCTGGTCCTCGTCGCCCACGGCGATCACCGGGAAACCGGAGTCGAAGATGGTCCTCAAGAGCACTCTTTGGGCCGGGTTGGTGTCCTGGTACTCGTCGAGAATGACGGCTCGATATCTCTCCTTGATGGTGGCGGCCAACTCGGGATGGTTCTGGACGATCCGGGTGGAGAGTGTCACCAGATCGGAGTAATCCACCACCCGTAGTCGCCTCTTGTCGGATGAGAACTGGACGAGGGTTTCGGCCATTTCCCGGCGCGAGTCCCAAATCTCGTCTTCGTGGCCGGCGGCGGCTTCCAGAACATCACCGGCCTCGAGCAGGTGGTCACCAAGTCGGTCGCCGAGACGGCGGATTCTGTCGAGTGTTCGGGGCTGGGTGATGTCGAGGCTTTCGTAGGGCCGGTGATGGAAGGTCTCGCTCATCAGTTGTCGGCCAAACGTGGGAGTGATGATCCTGGCCCGGTTGTCGACGCCGGCGAGTGCGCCAAACTCCGACAGGATCTGCGCGGCAAACCCGTGATAGGTATGAACCTCTATCTGACGACCCGGGTCGAGGTTCTCGGTAAGAGTCTGACGTACCCGATCTGCCAGTTCGGCTGCCGCTTTGTTGGTGAAAGTGATTCCGAGGATCTGCTCCGGAGCGATGTCATGGTTGTCGATCAGGTTGGCTATCACCATTGCCACCGTTGTGGTCTTGCCGGTTCCCGCCCCGGCCCTGACCCGGATGGTGGTGAGGCCCAGGTCGAGGATCTCTTGCTGCTCGGGGGAGGGCGTCATTCGGCTCATGGGAGAAAGGCTCCGCTACCTTTCGGCCAGGCCGGACATGACATTCGAAAGGCGCACCTCTCACAGGGTGATCCGACTGCGGGCGCCCAATTCTCGGATCGAATGGCTGTTGTGACCCGTTCCATTTCCTCTCCCACCTTTTCGAGACTCTCCATGTCGAGCGAGCGGGTCGAGACCGACTTTGTTCCGGTTCTCGGATACCAGAGTTGGGCCTCCGCGACACGGTCTTTGCCGGCATCAAGTGCGATGCTGTAGAAGCCGAGTTGAAGAGACTCGGCTGCTTCGGCGACGGTCATCGCGGTGGTCGACGTCTTGTAGTCGACGATCCTCAGGCCCTCTTGGGTGGATTCGATCCGGTCGATGACACCAACCCACGGCACTCCCGCGATGACAGCTTCGACTTTCTTCTCGAGGTCGATGGGGACCCCATCCTTGGAAGGCCATCTCTCGTATAGCTTGGTTATGGCATCTATCGCCTTGCGAAGCCACGCCCGGTTCAACTCTGGTGTGCCGAAGTCGGCGTCTTCCCAGACGTCTTCGAGGCACTCGAGTGCGTGCTCGACGGCGGCATGGTGAAGCCCGGTCCCGATAATGGGTCTCTCCGCCTTCTCGAGCGCCGCATGAACGAGAGAGCCGAAATGGGCATAAGGAGACGAGGCACTGCCAAGCCGGAGTCGGCGTTCGAGTGCATACTGGCGGGGGCATCGTTGGTAGCTGTCCGCCTGGCTGGGGGAGAGGTGGATCGTGTCTCCGAGAATGGGAGAATCGGGACCGGCCACCGGGACGCCGGGGAACGAGGAGGCGTCCCAACCTCGGACGTCGGATTGGGCGAGGGCTCCCGCGGCTGCGAGACGACGAACCGGAGGCGCTGTCGGGTCCAGGAGGTCCCTGCGAAGGGCTGTTTCCGCTTCGGTGAGAGTCACCGGGTCTCTGATCACCTCTCTCGGCGGCCCTAGATGGGCGAGTTCACCCACACCTGACGCCGCGATCAGGAACCGAGATGGCCGGTGCTCTCCCTGATCGATGCCGGCGTCGGTTGCAGTCCACACCACTCGGAGACGCGCTCTGGTCATCGCCGTGTAGGCGAGACGCATTTCCTCCTGTAGTTGGAACAGGTGTTGGGCGCCCTGGTCGACCATTCGCTCCGGGGAGAGCAACTCAGGTCGGAGCATCCTCCGGCTCCGTCGAAGGTCTGGAAAGACGCCCTCCACGGCATTGGCAATGAAGACGACATCGAACTCGAGACCTTTGGCCTGATGCAGTGTTGTGAGCGTCACCCGGTCCTCGGTGAGTCTGTGCGAGAGAAGTGGAGTCGCCTCGAAGTCGTCTTCTTCGGTCAACTCAAAGAAGCGGGCGAGACTCAGATCCGGGTCGCGGTCGGTCTGTCTCGAAAGGACCTGTGCGAAGGCGGCCCAGGCCCGACGCCACTCGAGTCGGCTCGCATCATTGACGAGATCGGCAATACCTTCCAGGGTTGTCCAGGCGTGCCAGAAACCGTTGGCGGCGGTGCCGGTGGTCGCCCAATCGGCGTTCTCGATGAGATCGGCGAGTCCCGGCCAATCGGTCAGTTTCTGCCGAATGACATGAGCCCAGGAAGCCCATGTTCGACGGCGCTCCCGCAGAAGCGCCCGTTCCTGGCCGAGGCCCAGTCCGAGAAGGGGTCCCAGGAGAACACGCCGCATTGCCCGGTCGGCGTCCGCTGCTTCGAGCGCAGATGTGGAGGGAAGCCCCCCGCCGGTGCGTGCCACGGTGACCAGATCATGAAACAGACGCACCGCCGGATGATCCACCAGACGGCTATCGGGCGGATCGTGGGGGATTCCTCTTCGCCCAAGGGCCCGGGACAACTCGCTGACCAGTTCGCGCTTCGATCTGGTCAGCACGGCGATCGACGAGGGACGAATCCCCTCGACTCTGATGGAGTTCTCGACCTCTCGGGCTATCCACTCCGCCTCGGCCGTCTCTTGGTCGAATATGAACGCCTCCGACCGGCCCTCATGGGGTGCCGGATCGACCGGCCCCACAGCTCCTGGAAGGTGACCTGGCGAGACAACACGCAACGCCGATTCGAGAATTGCCTCAGGCACCCGGAAGCTCCGGGATAGGACAT
>JAUXMQ010000179.1 GCA_030623125.1 Acidimicrobiia bacterium | reverse complement strand
CGATCAGCGAGTACAACGACACATATCGGGGAATGGTCACCTTCTGGAAGTTCGATCGTGACAGCGGTCGGATTCTCGAGAACCAATCCTTTGCCATGGAGTTGCCTCCGTACTGGCAGGATATCTGCGACGCAGGGAAACTCGTTTCAGAGGGATGGGTGTTCTGCAACTCGTTCAACACCGAGTTGGCCACCGGTTCGGGCACTGACGGCAGCGGCGACCCGTTCGAGGCGGGAGCCTCGGCACGTGACAACGACTACCTGCATGTGATCAACCTCGAAAAGGCGGCGGAAATCGCCACTTCGAGCGCAACCGTCGAAGTCAACGGGTTCACGGTTATCCCATTGCAGACCTCCATCGACGAGGGACTGCTGTACTTCGTACCGGAACCAAAGAGCCCACACGGAGTCGACGTGGCACCGAGGGGTGACTACTTGGTGGTGTCCGGGAAACTCGATCCCCATGTCACGGTCTACTCGTTCGAGAAGATCCAGAAGGCGATAGCGGATCAGAACTGGGTGCTCGAAGAATACGGGGTACCGGTTCTCGACTTCGACGCCACGATGGAGGCGCGGGTCGAAGTGGGCCTTGGTCCACTGCACACGCAGTTCGACGACAAGGGATATGCCTACACATCGTTGTTCCTGGACAGCGAGGTTGCTCGTTGGAGCATGGGTCCCCCCTACCGGGACGCATGGGAACTCGATGGCACGATAGGCATCCATTACAACATCGGTCATTTGGTGACGGCTGAAGGCGACACGGTGAGTCCCGACGGCGACTGGCTGGTCGCGCTCAACAAGTGGTCAATCGATCGCTTCTTCCCGCCGGGTCCGTTGCTTCCGCAGAACTTCCAGCTGATCGACATCAGCCAGGAGGCGGATACCAACGAAGAAGGCGGGATGCAGTTGCTCTACGACATGCCTATTGGCTTCGGAGAGCCCCATTACGCACAGATGATCAAGGCCGACAAGCTCTCGCCGTTCGAGGTTTATCCCGAGATCGGGTGGGATCCGGCCACGATGGCCGTTGATCCCAACGCACCGGTGGCGGGCAACGAGCGAGTCGAGAGAAATGGCAATGAAGTCGAGATCTGGATGACGTTGGTGCGTTCGCATTACACACCTGACCGAGTCGAGGTGAAGGCTGGTGACCATGTCACCTGGCACCTCACCAACATCGACGCGGCGTTTGATGCGACCCACGGCTTCGCCATCCCCGGATACAACATAAATGTCAGCTTGGAGCCGGGCGAGACCGCAACGGTCGAGTTCGTCGCTGAGGACAGCGGGGTCTTCCCGTTCTACTGCTCCGAGTTCTGCTCGGCGCTCCACCTCGAGATGGCCGGGTACTTCCTGGTCGAACCGAGCGAGTAGGCAAAGGAGAAACCGACAGAAATGTCAGTCCTCGACCGGGTACTGGGGCCCAGGATTCCCAAGGAAGAGATGAAGGCCAACGGAGGTGTGTATCGCGTGCCTCTCCGTCTGTTGACGGGTGCAGCGATTCTGCTTCTGGTGTCCCTCCTCCTTCCTTACTGGGTCCTCAACTTGAAGGCGCCCCAGTACCCGGACGGACTGACTGTCTCGGCATATGTGAACCATCTCGAAGGCGATGTCGATGAACTCGAAGGTCTGAACCACTACGTGGGTCTCGGGTCCTTCGAAGACGTCGCCGTCTTCGAGCGGTCCATTGCGGTCTACGCCATCGTCGGTCTGGTCGCCCTGCTTCTGGCGGGCCTTTTCATCCACAGTCGCTGGGTCCTGGTACTCACCGTCCCGGCAATGACCTTCCCGCTCGTCTTCCTGATGACTCTTCAATATCACCTATACCAATTCGGACATGACCTCAACCCAGCGGCCCCATTCAACCTGGACGAATTCACACCTCCATTCTTCGGGCCTGCCGAGATAGCGCAGTTCGACACGCTGGCGCTTCCCGGTCCGGGTCTGATACTCGCTTTCGTGGCTTCAGGTCTGATTGCCTACGCGATGGTCCTCCACCGGCGCGCGTATAAACCTCTCTTAGAGGCCATGTCGGAGGGCGGCTAGGTGTTCCGTCGAACTTTCCTGCTGGCCGTCGTAGCGTTGGTCGTCTCACTGGTTGGCTCCGACTCGGCCGGAGCCTTGATCGATCTGCAGACACTGATAGATGATGCCGAGTCTGGATCTGTTCTCGTTCTTCCTCCAGGTACCTACCAGGGAGGAGTGATCATCGACAAGCCCCTCGAGATCAGAGGTAAGGACTGGCCCATCATCGACGGTGGCGGCGACGGCACTGCCATCGAGATCGAGGCCTCCGATGTGACGATCACAGGTCTCGTCATCCGGAACACCGGCGACTCGCTCGATCGGGAGAACGCCGGTATCTCTGCAAACGCCCCGCGTGTGACGATCACGGGCAACCGCTTGGAGAATGTGCTTTTCGGGATCTTCTTGAGGCACGCCGACGATTCGGTTGTGTCGTACAACGAAATCGGCGCAATCGAGGCCGACGTGGCCCGACGCGGCGACGGGATTCGAGTCTGGGAGAGTGACCGTATTCTCGTCGAGGGCAACATCGTCGACGGCGGCCGCGATACCGTCTTGTGGTTCTCCGACGACATAGTGGTTCGGGACAACGTGCTGTCCAACGGCCGCTATGGCATCCACTTCATGTACTCAGACAACGCCTTGGTGGAACGCAACGAACTCAGTGGCAACAGCGTCGGTGGTTTCCTGATGTACAGCTTCAACCTGACCCTTCGAGACAACCTCATCACCGAGAACTATGGTCCGTCCGGATACGGCATCGGTCTCAAGGATGTCGACGGCGTGGAAGCCACGGGTAATCGGTTCATCGGAAATCGGATTGGCATCTACCTCGACAACTCACCTGCTACCAGGGGGGTGGAGCACCGCTTCACCAACAACCTGTTTGCCTACAACGAGACCGGCGCAGCCTTCCTGCCTTCCGTCGAGGGAAACATTTTCACTTCCAACGCCTTCATCGACAACGGCGAGCAGGTCGGCGTTCAGGGCAAGGGCGACTTCGATGGCAACATCTGGACCGTCGGCGAGATCGGCAACCACTGGAGTGACTTTGCGGGTTACGACGCCGACGGCGATGGAGTCGGAGATGTGCCCTATCGCCTGACCGATCTCTTCTCCACTCTCACGGACAACCACCCCGAGCTTCATTTCTTCGATCAGACGCCCGCGTCGAGGGCAATCGACCTGGCGGCGCAGATGTTTCCTACTTTTCGACCGCGTCCCAAGGTGGAGGACACCGCCCCTCTCATCGAGATGCCCGAGATTCCGGTCGGGATCATCAGCGTCCCTGATGCGTCTGTCGCTGGCACATTGGGAGCCGCCCTGGCGATGTTGGGTGGGTCGGTTGCCGTGCTGATGGCTGGCCGTCGCCCCAGAAGGGGGGTGCGAACATGATTCGCCTCTCAGGACTCACCAAGCGATACGGTCGAGCAGTCGTAGTCGATGATTTCTCCATGTCGGTCGCCCCCGGCGACGCAGTGGCCCTCTGGGGCCCGAACGGCGCAGGCAAGACGACGGTCATTCGCTGCATTCTCGGCCTGGTGTCCTACCAGGGAGCGATCGAAGTCTCCGGTCTCGATGCCCGAAAGCAGGGGAAGGCGGTGCGGAGTCTCATCGGGTATGTGCCTCAGGAACTGTCCTTCTACGACGACATGAAGGTTCTCGACCTCCTCGACTACTCGGCCGCACTGAGGGGCCTCCCCAGTGTCCGGGTTGATGAAGTGGTTGACCTGATCGAACTGGGCTCTCACACCGACAAGCT
>JAUXMQ010000188.1 GCA_030623125.1 Acidimicrobiia bacterium | reverse complement strand
GCTGTCGTGGCAGCACGTCAATCATCCGGGCGAACTGGTCAGTGTCGGCGACAAGGTCAACATCAAGGTGCTCGAGGTGGACCGTGACCGTGAGCGCATCTCGCTCTCGATTCGTCAGACCACAGAAGAGCCCGCCAATGAGGCTCCAGCCAACGAAGAGGCAACCGAAGAGCCGACAGTAGATGAGTCTGTCGACAAAGCAACCACTGATCAACCGGCAGCGGACGAAAAGCCGGATGAGCAGCCTGCGCCGAAGACCGCACCCTTCAAGATCCGCGAGGCACTGGTGGCGCCGGACCTGAGTGAGCTGCCAGATGACATCGGCGACGATTTCGAGAGAGCCATCGACATCACTGTCCTCAAGTTCAAGGAGGGTGACATTGTCGAAGGTAGCGTCGTCAGCATTGACGCCGAAGGCGCCATGGTCGATGTCGGCTACAAGTCCGAGGGTCTCATCCCCATTCGAGAGCTTTCGATCCGAAACAACGTCGACCCCAAGGACATCGTAGAAATCGGTGAGCGAGTCGAGGCCGTGGTTCTCGACATGGAGGACGACGAGGGTCGCATGATCCTGTCCAAGAAGCGCGCCATGTACGAGCGCGCCTGGGGCCGCATCCAGAAGATTTCAGAAGAAGACGGCACGGTTGAAGGAACCGTCATCGAGGTCGTCAAGGGCGGACTCATCGTCGACATCGGCCTCCGCGGATTCCTTCCGGCCTCCCTCGTGGACTTGAGACGTGTCCGTGATCTTGACCCGTTCATCGGCCAGCCGATCACAGCCAAGGTGATTGAGCTCGATCGTGCCCGAAACAACGTGGTTCTTTCCCGCCGGGCCCATCTCGAAGAGGCCCTGGCCGAAGAGCGCAACGAGTTCTTGGAGAACCTCACCGAGGGCGAAGTCCGGGAAGGCACCGTCTCGTCTGTCGTCAACTTCGGGGCGTTCGTCGACCTGGGAGGCATGGACGGCCTCGTTCATGTGTCCGAGCTGTCGTGGCAGCACGTCAATCATCCGGGCGAACTGGTCAGTGTCGGCGACAAGGTCAACATCAAGGTGCTCGAGGTGGACCATGACCGTGAGCGCATCTCGCTCTCGATTCGTCAGACCACAGAGGATCCTTGGGATGTCTTCGCCACAGAGCACGAGATTGGCGATGTCGTTGAAGGCACCGTCACCAAGACCGTGCCGTTCGGAGCATTCGTGTCCGTCGCCGATGGTGTCGAAGGTCTCGTTCACGTCTCCGAAATCGCTATGCATCGGGTCGAGTCACCGGAGTTGGAGTTGTCAATCAGCCAGACGGTGAATGTCAAGATCACCGAGAAGGATGACGAGCGTCGCCGCGTCTCGCTTTCCATCAAGCAGGCGCTGCCCGACTACAAGGAGCGTCTGGAGAAGACGGACACCACCGATAGGAAGCGCCCCCGCAAGCCTCGAGAGTTCGAGCGTGAGTTCGGCGCCGAGGCCGAGGAACATCCTCCGATGCCGGTGGACGCTTCTCTCGAAGCCATTCTCAAAGAGCTCAAGGAACGCGGAATCGGCCGTCGCTGAAGACCGGTCCAACAGTCGTGGAAGAAGCTCTCGTGATAAATCATTACCCTGTCTATTCCGCGTGGGTGATTCGCACCAGAGATTTCTACTCTAAATCCTCAAGGCTGTCGGGCAGAGGTCCGACAATTCACCTGTGGAAAAGGACTTGAAACGTCGGGCGGGTTCAGACCTGCCGGTAGGATGCCCTCAGTCAGTCGCCGCGGCAATGACGGCGAGCAATCGAGGGGACAACCGAAGGGGACTCAATGGGTAGGAGAGCCATCGTTCTTCTAGTGGCCTTGATATTGGCCGGCCTCGCCGCATGGGCGGTGTGGAACTTTTTACAGAACGTCGAAGCCGAAGCCGAGGCAGGCCAGAACATCGTGACGGTGTTCCGGGCCGGGCCCGACGGAATCGCCGAGGGTCAGGAAGGAAGCATCATCGTTTCCGCATATGACTCCGATCCGCGATGCCAGAACGAGGATTTGGACCTCACCGAGGCCGAGGGTTGCACCGTCAAGCAGAGCACCGACCGATTTGAGGTTGTTCCGGCGGACACCATCGACAGCGAAGAGAAGTTGCGTCAGGTACTCAGGGGCAAAGTGGCCGCAGGACCGATTTCGGCAGGCTCCATCTTGACCGCTGCGCAATGGACCGAGATCACCGTTGATGTCATTCCACTCTCCGAGCAGATTCCATCCGGCAAGCAGGCGCTGACCATCAGCACCAGCAATGTCCAGGGTGTGAACGGCTTTGTCGAGGCCGGTGATCGGATCAACATGATCATCACCCTCGATATCGAGTTTGATCTCATACCTGTCGACTTCGAGGGCATAACCCTTCCCGATGACGAACCGACAACTGGGGACGAGACGACAGGAGCCGAGGCCGAGACCGTTGTGGTGACATACACCCGGTATGTGCTTCAGGGCATTCCGGTCCTTGCCGCCGGTCGTGAGATAAGGCCCGACGAGGAAGCGCCGCCAACAGTCGAAGCCGACGACGGAACCGCCACCGAGGGCGATGACGCTTCGGCCGAAGATCAGGGCAACTCCACGATCTTCACGCTCGAGGTCACCCCGGATCAGGCCGAGCGGATTGTCTATGCCTTTGAGAACGGCTCTATCTGGCTGACTCTGGTGCCGACAGACTTTGTCGAGATCGAGACCAACGGTGTGATAATCGATAACCTGTTCGGTGGCGATTTGATCGACGAGATCTTCGGCAACCCGGGCGACAACTAAGAGGTCAATGCCATGTCGATGGCTGAGAACAACATCCTGGTGGTAGACGCGGATGATGACTTCGTCTCCATTGCCAAGCAACTGTTCGACGGACGGTTGCCGGTGGCACGCACTCTCGATGAGGCAAGCCAGACAATCGAGTCGGGCGACGTCCGCATGGTGCTCCTCGGTCCTACCTACAAAGACGATGAGCACATGGAGCAGATCCGGACTCTCCACAACCAGGACCCGGCTTTGGTGCTCATGCTGGTGGCGGAGGAGGTCACTTCCGACCTGCTGAGACGTGGCATGCGTGCCGGTGTTTCCGATGTCCTCGAGATGCCACTGGACGAACCCAAGATCGAGGCCGCAATCGAGCAGTTCGGTCATGACGTTCTCAAACGACAGAGTGCGGCGGCCAAGCCGCCGGAGCCTTTGGAGTCCGAGGAAGGCCGGCTGATCACGATCACTTCGGCAAAGGGTGGGAGCGGAAAGACAGTGTTGGCCACCAACGTGGCGCTGCTTCTCAACCGGATCCCCGATACCAAGGTGTGTCTGGTCGACGCAGACCTTCAGTTTGGAGATGTGTGTCTCGTACTCCAGCTCGAGCCACGTTTCACGATGGTCAACGCCGCCCATGAGCTTCACCATCTCGAAGGCGAGCTTTTGGACTCCCTGCTCACCGAGCATCCGAGTGGCCTCAAGGTGCTGGCAGCCCCCCTGGAGCCGGCCTTTGCCGACGACATCACCACGGCTGGCCTGATGCAGATGCTGGATGTTCTTCTGGAGAACTACAACTACGTGGTTGTCGACACGGCCTCGATGCTCGATGAGCTGATCCTGTCTCTCATCGAGAAGT
>JAUXMQ010000103.1 GCA_030623125.1 Acidimicrobiia bacterium | reverse complement strand
TCTTGACCAGGGACCTCTGGCGCCGGTAAAAACCGTTCTGTGAAGATCTACGCGGGCTATACCCGCGCGAATCTTCATAAAGCAGTCATTCCTCTTCGAAATCAGAGGTGAATTCGAAGCTGAGGTCGCCGATGCGCACCTCGTCGCCCTCCTCCGCCCCAGCCTTGGTCAAGGCGTCATCGACGCCCAGACGGGTGAGACGGCGAGCAGCCATGTCGGCCGCCTCCAGCACTGTGAGATCTGCGAATCTGACCGCACGCTCGGCTGCCTGGCCTTCCACCCTCCACGCGTTGCCCTCCTTGAACACCGAAAACGTCGACCCCAGCGGTCTGTGTAGGACATAACCCCTTCTCTCAGGGGCGTCTCGCCCCGCCTGGTCAACGAGGTCGGCAATCGCGTGCAGGGCGTCGGTGATTCCTTCGCCTGTCAAGGCCGATACGGGAACTGAGCCAGTGGCATCCACAGTCGGGGTGACATCGGAGAGGTCGCACTTGTTGACCAGAACCAACCAGGGGCGCTCAGACAGCTCCCTGGAATAGTCCGCAATCTCTCTTGTCAAGATCTCTAATTGCTCCGAGGGTGTGTTGAGTTGGGTTTCGGCCGGATCGAGAAGGATCACCAGAACGCTCGCTCTTTCGGTGTGACGAAGAAACTCGTGCCCTAGTCCCTTGCCCTCGGCTGCTCCCTCGATGAGGCCGGGGATGTCGGCGAGAACGAATTCACGATCGCCGACGGTGACAACACCAAGGTTGGGCTCGAGCGTCGTGAAGGGATAGTCCGCGATCTTTGGCTTCGCCGCTGACACTTTCGAGATGAAGGTGGACTTGCCCGCATTGGGAAACCCGATGAGGGCAGCGTCGGCGAGCAACTTGAGCTCGAACGTGAACCACTCTTCATCTCCGTATTCACCTTGCTCCGCGACGCTGGGAGCCCGGTTGGCGGGACTCACGAAACCGGCGTTGCCACGACCGCCTCGACCGCCTCGAACGGCCACCACCTCCTCACCCTCACCGACAAGATCCGCAATGACCGTTCCGTCCTCGTCTGTTACGAGAGTGCCGAACGGAACAGGAAGAACGAGATCCTCTCCACTCTTCCCGTGACGTAGCTCGCCCTGGCCGTGTGTCCCGTGGCCGGCGATGTGGTGGGGGTTGCGTTTATAACGAAGAAGCGTCGCAACGGAAGGGTCGGCGCGAAGAATGACCGAACCGCCGGGTCCTCCATTGCCCCCACTGGGCTTGCCCTTCGGTTTTCCCTTCGCCCTTACGAACGAGACGACCCCCGCACCGCCATTGCCGGCACGAAGGCTGACACGAACCCGGTCAACAAACATGACCGGTGGAACCTGGTTGGAGGAACCTACTCCGGGAAGACGGAGACGAGTCGTCGGTTGGCGCGCATCCCGTACTTGACGGTGCCGGCAGATGTGGCGAAGAGAGTGTCATCTCTCCCCTTGCCGACATTCTCACCTGGGTGTATTCGGGTACCACGCTGGCGCACGATGATGGCACCGGCGTTGACGAACTCGCCATCGAAGACTTTGGGGCCAAGTCTTTTTGCATGTGAATCGCGACCGTTCTTCGAAGAACCGCCTGCTTTCGTTTTAGACATCTCTACTCCTCTTCAGAGGCCGCCGGCTCGGCAGGCTTTTTGGCTGGCGTCTTGGCAGATTTCTTGGCTGGGGCACTTCCCAGGTTGATCCCGGTTATCTCTATGCGGGTGTATTTCTGTCTGTGACCCTGGCGACGACGGTATCCGGTCTTGTTCTTGTATTTGAAGATGTCGATTTTGGGCCCGGCTGACCCACCCAGAATCTTGGCTGTCACGCTGGCCTTGTCCAGAGCGTCTCTATCCGAGAACGCAACGCCATCGTCGTCCACGACAAGCAGAGGAGCGAAGGTCAGCTCCTCGTCATCGGTCTTGACGCGTTCGATGTCGATCACATCACCCGACTGCACCTTGGCCTGCTTGCCGCCGGCGCGGATAATGGCGTACATGGAAATCCTCTTGCAAAGGGGGGAATTGGTCTAAATCCTACCGGCAGACCGGTCTTGCGCAAAGCTGCACAGCTTCACGAAGCCTCGACCTCGGAGACAGAGTCCATCTGAGACCCCCGCGAGTTGAAAGACTCGTCGATGACAACGCCACGTCCCGAGCAATGCTCACACTTGTGGGAGAACTGCTCGAGGAGACCGGCCGACACGTTCTTTCTGGTCATCTCGACCAGTCCGAGATGGGAAACATCGAAAACCTGGGTTCGGGTCTTGTCCTTGGCAAGAGTCTCCTTGAGACGTCGCAGGACCTTCTGCTGGTTGCCGGTCGACTCCATGTCGATGAAGTCGATGACGATGATCCCGCCGATGTCTCTCAGGCGAAGCTGACGGCCTAGCTCCTCCGCCGCCTCGAGATTGTTCTGGAGCACCGTCTCTTCGAGATTGCTCGACCCGACAAATTTTCCGGTGTTGACATCGATCACGGTGAGGGCTTCTGTCCTGTCGATGACGAGGTGACCGCCCGAGGGCAGGTAAACCTTTCTGTCGAGAGCCTTCTTGAGCTGGTCGTCAACGTGATAGCGGTCGAATAGCGGAATCGAGTCTTCGTACGACTGCACCTTGGAAACGAGATCAGGAGCAGTCGAGCGCAGATAGGAAACAACTGTGTCGTAGGCCTGGCGGTCATCGATGAGCAGTTTGCGAAAGTCAGAAGTGAAGTGCTCACGGATGACCTTGATGAGCAGTTCCGGCTCCTCATGTATCAGCCGGGGCGGTCGTCCCTCGGCAGCCTCGGTCTGGATTTTCTCCCAGTCCGTGAGAAGACGCGAGATGTCGGCGGCAAGCTCCTCAGTCGAAGCGTCCAGGGCGGCCGTTCGAACAATCACCCCGTACCCGTCCGGTCTCACCTCGTTGATCACGTCGCGGAGTCGTGTGCGGTCTTCGTCGGGCAGCCGTCGGCTGATGCCGACATTGTCGGAATCGGGAACAAGGACCAGGTAGCGCCCTGGCAGCGACGGCATACCGGTGAGACGCGCCCCTTTGGCGCCCATCGCGTCCTTGGTGACTTGGACGAGGACTTGATCACCCTCCTTGAGGATCTGCTCGATCCGTTTCTGGTTTCGACCGTCGCCCCGACCGTCAGAAGCAATATCCGACGCGTAGAGAACGCCGTTCTTGTTAGCTCCGAAGTCGAGGAACGCAGCCTCCATTCCAGGCAAGACATTCCTGGCGACGCCGAGATAGATGTTGCCGGCCAAAGAGTCCGAGTCCCTGCGTGCCACGAAATGCTCAACGAGGACCGGTCCTTCGAGAATGACGATCTGAGTCTGTTCTCTGTTGACACTGACCAGCATCTGTTTCCGCGCAGACTCCGTCGGAAGGATGATCTCATCGTCAATAGGCCGACGAGACCTCGTTCGAGAAGTGGAAACTCCGTTGCGCGACCTCCCGCTCCCCTGGGACCTGCTCCTGCGTCTATTGGATCGTTGCCTCTGTTGGGTTGAGGCGTTGACCCATTTGACTTCGACCTTTTGGCCTCTTACACGAAGGGTCTTTCGCTCCTCGACTGTCTCCCCCGCCGAAGACTTGCGGATGATTTCTGGGCCCTTCTTTCGGAATAGAGCCATACAATTTCACTCCTCTGGGAATTCGCTATGTGGCAGGACGGGATCGCCCGGTTCCTGGTGGGCGCCCGATCCATGAATTCGTGGTCCGGCGAGCGCTCAACCAACCGCCCAAACTGGGGGTGGATGTAATCGAGATTTCTACTGGTCGAATGTTGCGACCGAGTACTGGTGGCGTTCATCAGCGATGACACTCCAGAGAAAAAGAATTCGTCGCGTCCGGCGGACTGAGAAAAGGCTAACAGACGACTGTTGCTGGACCTATTCACCGGTCAACCCGAGCTCGGGCTGCTCGGGCTCTGTCGGGTCGTAGCACATCCGGCACCGAGCCTCATACGCGTCAAGGGCTCCCAGCACCACCAGATCGTCGGACCGAACGATTCGTTGCGTGTACATGCCCGGGCCGCCGCACCGATGACAGACCGCCAGCATCTTGGTGACGTACTCCGCTCGATCACAAAGTGATGGAATCGGCTCGAATGGTCGGCGGAGGTAGTCGGTGTCCAACCCGGCGATGATCACCTGTTTTCCGGTGGCTGCAAGGTTGTCGACGATGTCCACCAAACCGTCATCAAAGAACTGGCCCTCGTCGATCCCGATCACCTCGGTGGCGTCGGCAATGGTCTTGAGAAGCTCGAGGGACCCGCTGACCGGGGTTGCCTCCACCTTCATGAGCGAATGGGAAACGACCTCGTTGTCGGCGTATCGGTCGTCGAGCTGAGGCTTGAAGACCTGAACGGGGATTCTGGCGATCTTGGAGCGGGTTACCCGGCGGATCAGCTCCTCGCTCTTTCCGGAGAACATCGGGCCACAGATGACCTCTACCCATCCGCCTGTGCTCCTTCTCAACATGAGATGCGAGGCTAACAAGTCACGGAGCGAAGAATCGGGGCGGTGCAGAGCACTAGGTCAACTGGTTCTCGCTCGGGACCGGGGTCCTCATCAACCATACGGAGTTGGCGATGCCGAGGGCGAGCGCCATCGACATGTAGAAAGACCCACCCTGGCTCAAGAACGGGAGCGGAAGACCTGTTACAGGCATTATTCCGATGGTCATCCCAATGTTGACGAAGACGTGGAACATCACCATCGCGGCCACTCCTGCAGCTATGAGGGCACCGAATCGATCTCTGGAGTTGGCCGATATGACCAACAGACGCCACACGATGACTCCGAAGGCTGCCAGGACCAGCAATCCGCCAATCAAACCGAGTTGTTCACCAACCGCCGTGAAGATGAAGTCGTTCTCTTGCTCGGGTACGTAGTTGAAGTCGGTCAGCGTTCCCTCGCTGAACAGCCCTTTGCCAAATAGCTGGCCCGATCCAATGGCAGTCTTCGATTGTCGAAGCTGGTAGCCGATCCCTTGCGGGTCGATGTCCGGCCGGAACAAGACCCGGAGACGATCCAGCTGATGCGTCCTCAACAGACCGAGTTGCAGAACGGCCGCCACACCGAGGACGACGACCGCGAACAGCGACACCAGCTGTCTCCAGGTTGCACCGGAAACAAAAAGCATCGCGAACAGGATGAAGCCGAATACGAGAGTCGTGCCAAGGTCGGGTTGCATGTAGATGAGAGCAGTGGGGATCGCGACGATCCCAGCAGCCTGCAACACCTTCTGCCAGGTCATGGCTTGGGGTCCGAGCTCGTCCCTTCTCGACGGAGCGAGAAGGCTGGCCAGGACCACTATCACCACCACCTTGGCGAACTCCGCAGGCTGAAGATTGAAGAACCCCAGCGGAATCCACCGGTTGACGTTGTTGACAGAACCAAAAACAAAGACCGCCAGAAG
>JAUXMQ010000167.1 GCA_030623125.1 Acidimicrobiia bacterium | reverse complement strand
TCGGGTCACTCGTCTACTCGGAGGCGATCCACTTCGTTCCCTGTCGACTGTGCTGGTACCAGCGGATAGCCATGTACCCGCTATCCGTGGTCCTCCTGGTCGGCGCGATCAGGAAGGAAGCCGTTGCCAAGTACTACGGACTCCCGCTGGCTCTTGTTGGTCTCGCCATCTCGATCTGGCATTACCTCGTCCAGGTGAACCCCTCTCTAGAAGGCGGATCCTGTGATCCTTTCAATCCCTGCTCCGCCAGATATGTCGAGATGTTCGGGTTTGTCAGCATTCCATTTATGGCTGGAGCCGGGTTTACCCTGATCGCCGTCTTGCTGACCTTCTACGTGAGAGCTTCCAACCATGAATAAGACCATCCTTTGGATCATTGGTGGGGTTGTCGGGCTTGGCCTGATCGTTGCCCTGGCCTTCTCGATTGCCAGCGAGGAGTCGCTCGACGAGTCGATTGCCTTTGGCGAAATCACGGTTGAGGGCGCCAATCTCCCCTTCCTCGAAGATCCCTCCACCGACCCCACCCTCGGGGCTTCTGCTCCGACGGTGAGTGGCGGTGACTGGAACGACAATCAGTACTCAATCGCCGCCGATGGTCGCCCCAAGATCGTCATTTTTCTTGCTCACTGGTGTCCACACTGTCAGGTCGAAGTCCCGGTAGTCCAAGACTGGATCAACTCCGGCGGCTTGCCGAGCGACGTCGACATGTACTCGATCACCGTTCTCTCCGAAAAACTCCGACCAAACTGGCCGTCTCAGGTCTGGCTCGAAGACGAAGGATGGACCGTACCGGTCATCATGGATGACGCCCAGAGCAGTGCCGTGCTGGCCTATGGCATGAGGGGAACGCCTTTCTACGTTGTCCTCGATGGCGAGAACACCAACCTTGGCCGATTCTCCGGTGAGGTTGGCGTCGCCGGCCTGGAGGCGATGGTGCAGCTCGCCCAGGCGAGCAACTAGACCTAGGCCTCTAATGCTCGAATCTTGTCCAGTCGGCGGACGTGACGATCCTCCCGGCTGAACGTGGCATCGATGAAGGTCTCGATGAGATCCTCGGCGAGAGCCTTCCCGATCACCCGCGATCCAAGACAGAGAACGTTGACATCGTCATGCTCGACCATTTGGTGAGCCGTGTAGGAATCATGGGCGACGGCAGCGCGAATACCTCTCAGCTTGTTGGCGGCAATGGATGCTCCCGCTCCCGACCCACAAACAATGATGCCCCGGTCGGCGCGTCCGTCGAGGACCGCTTGGGCAACCGAGGCGGCGTAGTCCGGGTAGTCGACAGGATCGCTGGTATGAGTGCCCAGGTCGTACACAGCATGACCCGATTCGGCGAGCCAGGAGGCCAGATGTTCTTTGAGGTTGTACCCGGCGTGGTCCGAGCCGACGGCGATTCTCATGACCGGTGGCAGGGTAGCCAAGAGGGATGGCGCAGCTTGGTCACCTGGTGACAACTACATTCGCCTCAATGTCGACAATCGTTGTTGAGGGCGGCCGGTCTCTCTCGGGCACCGTAGGGATTCTTGGTGCGAAGAACGCCGTGCTCAAAGAGATGGTCTCGGCGCTGCTCGCCCCTGGCCGGCACCGGCTCACCAATGTTCCATCCATCGTGGATGTCGAGTTGATGTGTCAGGTGCTCGAGCACACCGGCTGCAAGGTCGATCAGGGGGAAGGTGAGCTTTGGGTGGTTGTTCCCGAAGAGCTCAGACCCGAAGCCCCGATAGACCTGGTGCGTCAGATGCGGGCCTCCATTGTCGTTCTCGGCCCGCTGCTGGCTCGATGTGGCGTTGCACGCGTGGCCCTCCCCGGAGGTGACGACCTCGGGTCACGTCCAATTGAGTGGCACATGAGCGGTCTCGATCAGATGGGTGTCTCGTTTGAACTGGTTCATGGCGAGTTGGTTGGCTCGATCGACGGCAAGCTGAAGGGCACGGAGATAGAACTGCCATTCCCATCGGTGGGCGCCACGGAGAATCTTCTGTTCGCGGGGGTGCTTGCTGAAGGCGAAACAGTGATTGTGAATGCGGCGAGGGAGCCCGAGATCGAGGATCTGATTCGCCAGTTGACCGAGATGGGAGCCGATATCTCAGGCGGGGGAACATCTCTCGTGACGATTCGGGGCGTCGAAGCACTTCACCCAGTTGAGCATGAGGTCATCCCGGACCGTCTCGAGGCCGGCACTTTCGCTGTCGCCGCTGCTATTACAAACGGCGATGTGACCATCACCGGGTGCTATCCAGATCATCTCAGGATGGAGCTTCGCAAGCTCGAGGACGCCGGTTGCGACGTTGAGCGGGGCGACGGCTGGCTTCGGGTGAAGGGCCCGGATCGCCCGACACCCGTTGACTTCTCGACCCTCCCCTTCCCCGGCTTCCACACGGACATGCATCCACAGATGGTGGCTCTTCTCTCTCTGGCATCGGGCACGTCGGTTGTTACCGAGAACCTCTACGACGCCCGATTTCGCTACGTCGGCGAGATGGCGCGTATGGGCGCCGACATCTCGATCGAGGCCCAACATGCCATCGTCCGTGGTGTCGACCGACTCTCCGGCTGTCCGGTGCTGTCACCCGATATCAGGGCCGGCGCGGCCCTCGTACTGGCCGCGTTGAGAGCGGACGGCGTAACCGAGGTAGGTGGTGCCGAGCACATCGATCGCGGCTACCAGGACTTTGCCGGGCGTCTCGCCGCCCTCGGCGCTTCTGTCGAGAGAAGCTGACAACTCCCTTAGACTCAGGAACAACATCTTGAAGGCATCGGTTTCCAGGTACATATGACAGAAGCGACTCCAGTATCAATTTCTCCGTCGACGGTTGTCGATGGCCCCATCGATGAAGACAAACTCGAAGAGGCTCTCAACTACATCCGTCCCGCCGTTCAGGCCGATGGTGGCGACATCGTCTTGCTGGGGACCAACGATGGGAAAGTGAGTCTCCAGATGGTCGGCGCCTGTGGTGGTTGCCCGTTGTCAATGATGACCCTGAAGGCCGGAATCGAACGCATCCTGATGGATCGCGTTCCCGGAGTTCGTGAAGTGGTTGCCTCCGCCGATGCTCCGTCGACGCTCGACGGGGTAGCCGAAGGACTCGGCATAACGCTGCCTTCGCTGTAGATCGTTTTACTCGTAGGCTCTTCGCCGAATGGAACCATCTCTCGTTGAGGCCGTCCGCTCCGGCGATCGCAAGGCCCTCGCCCGTGCCATAACACTCATCGAGAGCGGCCAGCCGCTGGGTGAGATCGGCGATCGCCGTACGGCAATCGTCGGGATCACCGGTCCTCCCGGGGCGGGGAAGTCGACGCTGATCGCGGTCCTGATCGAGATGATCAGGGACAAGGGTGAGACTGTCGCAGTGCTTGCAGTCGACCCATCGAGCCCCCTCACGGGCGGAGCGATTCTGGGTGACCGCATCCGGATGCAGGCTCATGTCGACGATGACGGCGTGTTCGTGCGGTCAATGGCAACCAGGGGTCATCTGGGGGGTCTCGCTGAAGCGTCCTCCGACGCGATCCGACTCATGAGTTTGGCCGGCTTCGACCGACTCATTGTGGAGACGGTCGGAGTCGGGCAGTCCGAGGTAGAGATCATGGATCTTGCTGACGCTGTGGTACTGGTCGTCGGCCCTTCCTGGGGTGATCAGATTCAGGCAGACAAGGCCGGAATCGTGGAGATCGCAGACCTATTCGTGGTCAACAAGGGTGACCGTTCGGGAGCGTTGGATGTGAAGAGGGCCCTGAGGGAGGTGGCGGATGCCGGAGGAGCGAAGGTCCTGGTGACGACGGCAACCTCCGGTGACGGGGTCGACGAGCTTCTTGCAGCCATCGAGAAGCTAGTCGGCATCTAACTCCGCCTGCGCCGCTGCCAGCCGCGCTCCCTCCACACGTGGTGGGCTACACGACACGTAGTCGAGGCCGAGTCCGTGGGCGAATGCGATCGAATCCGGATCGCCACCATGTTCTCCAC
>JAUXMQ010000036.1 GCA_030623125.1 Acidimicrobiia bacterium | reverse complement strand
TTCGCCGGCTCGATCGGGCGTACCGATCTGCCGGGCGGCTCCCATGTCGCCCTCTCCAACTCGATGCGGACCGAGGTGATGACACTCGGCGACGATGTTCGGGTTCTGCCCGGTCACGGTCTGGAAACAACGATCGGCAGGGAAAGACTCACCAACCCTTTCCGGCACGAGTGGCTCTAGAGCAGAACTCTGATCGTCGGGGGCTGGCCGGTAACCTGGCGTCCTCATGAGCTTTCAGCCTCCAAAAGGCACCGACGACTTGCTGGCGCCGAAATCGCAGACTTGGCGCGAGGTGTTGAGTCTCTGGGATGAATGGTCGGCACGTTATGGGTTTCCCCTCGTCATGACCCCCATCCTGGAGTCGACGGAGCTGTTCCAGCGCGGTGTCGGTGAGACCACCGAGGTCGTCACCAAGCAGATGTACACGTTTGACGATCGGGGAGGGAGGTCGGTGACCCTTCGCCCCGAAGGAACCGCCGGTGTTGTCAGAGCCTATCTCAATTCGGGACATCAGGGTGTGTGGAAGGGCGCCTACTCCGGCCCTTTCTTTCGATATGAACGACCTCAGGGGGGCCGGCGTCGCCAGTTCTGGCAGGTCGGTGTCGAGTACCTCGACGTGGAGAGCCCTGCCGCCGACGCCGAGGTGGTGGAGCTGGGTTACCGCTATCTCGAGTCGGCGGAGATCCCCGGCCTGGAGTTGTTGATCAACTCATTGGGAGACTCCGAGTGTCGCCCCGGTTACACCGATGTGCTCCGTGGCTATCTGGGTGGCAAGAAAGCAGAGCTCAGCGAGGACTCGGTAGATCTCATCGATGTGAATCCTTTGCGGGTGCTCGACTCAAAGACGGACCAATCGGTCCTGGTCGACCCGCCAAGGATGGTCGACCATCTGTGTGACGCGTGCTCCGGCCATTTCCTATCCGTCAAGGCCTTGTTGGAGAGCCTGGGTGTCCCCTTCACCGAGGATCATGGCCTGGTGAGGGGTCTCGACTACTACACGCGGACGACGTTCGAGTACATAGGCCGTCGGTTGGACACGGCCCAGAATGCGGTCGGCGGTGGCGGCCGATATGACGGTTTGGCCGAGACGCTTGGCGGGCGCCCGACGCCAGGTGTCGGCTTTGCCCTGGGGGTCGACAGGATCGCGCTTGCCGTCGATGAGGCGGACAGGACGTACCTGGACGCATATCTCGTATCTGAGACCGGCCCTGAAGAAGCCCTTTGGGTTGCGTCACGTCTCCGTCGGGACGGCGTCAAGGTCGACTTCGACAGCGAAGGCCGAACGGTGAAGGCGCAGTTTCGGGCGGCTCGCCGAGTCGATGCGGCGATCACACTCGTCTGGAAGGGGAAAGGCGAGCCGATCGACGTCCAAACAAACACTGGGCGCTGGGATGTGGCACTCGAGGAGGTTTCGGATTGGCTCAGAGGACAAACGTGATCAGGTCTCATGGCGCGGGGGCGGTCACCGAGGCGGATATCGGGAGCGAGGTCGTCGTCGCCGGGTGGGTCCAGCGTCGTCGCGACCATGGGGGTGTCGCCTTTTTCGACGTGAGAGACGCCACCGGCCTCGTTCAGGTGGTCGCCGACCCGGCGGAGCACCCGACAGTTGCCGATCTGAAGATGGAGTACTGCGTCCGTGTGAGAGGCGAGGTTCGCTCCCGTCCGGCCGGCACCGAGAACCCGGATCTCCCAACAGGAAAAATTGAGATCGGCGTTGTCGAGCTCGATGTCCTGGCGCCCGCCAAAACGTTGCCGTTCATGATCGATGACCGGACAGACGTCGACGAGGCCGTTCGACTGCGGCATCGCTATCTCGATCTACGGCGGCCCCGAATGGCCGCCAATCTCAGGGCCAGGTCCAGAGTGACGGCGGTGATCAGGCGGACACTCGACGATATGGGGTTTCTCGAGGTAGAGACACCGACACTGATCAACTCGACACCGGAGGGGGCGAGGGACATGCTCGTGCCCTCCCGGCTGCGCCCTGGCGAGTTCTACGCGCTGCCGCAGTCGCCACAGCTCTTCAAGCAGTTGTTGATGATCGCCGGCGTGGAGCGCTACTTCCAGATTGCGCGCTGTTATCGCGATGAGGATTTCCGTTCCGACCGTCAGCTCGAGTTCACCCAGCTCGATCTCGAGGGCTCGTTCTGGGAACGAGATGATGTGCTGGAGACCATCGAGGTGGTCCTGGCCGCGGTCACCCGCGAGATTCGCGGAGTCGACGTGCCACTTCCGTTTCCCCGTCTCACCTGGCACGAGGCAATGGATCGTTATGGCTCCGACAAACCAGACATGAGGTTCGACATGGAGATAGTCGACCTCTCCGACCTGTTCCCGAAATCGGAGTTCGGTGTCTTCAAAAACGCGCTGGAGGCTGGAGGCACCGTTCGAGGAATCAACGGCGGACCTCAGGAGTGGTCCCGTGCCAGGGCCGATGCCATGACGGAGCGAGCCAAGGAGTTGGGTGCCAGGGGATTGGTTTGGATGGTGTCCCAAGACGATGGCTCTCTTCGCTCCCCGGTGGCCAAGTTCCTGGACGAAGCCGAGATCGAAGGCATCAAATCCCGAATGGAAGTCTCTCCCGGCGATGTTCTTCTGATTGCGGCGGATCGGTGGCGCACCACCGTCGGGGTCCTGGGTGGCCTCCGTCTTGATCTTGGCAGACCGAATACTCATGACGATCTTGCCTATCTGTGGGTAGTCGATTTCCCCTTGTTCGAGGAGGATGAGGAAGGTGCTATCACCTTCTCCCACCATCCGTTCACGTCACCAACCTCGATTGATGAGATGGCGAACGACCCTGCAAACGCGATCTCCAATGCCTACGACGCAGTTCTCAACGGTGTGGAGCTGGGCAGCGGTTCGATAAGGATCCACGATCCCAAAGTGCAAAGGCAGGTCTTTGAGATCTTGGGGATAGACGGACGGACCGCCGAGCGACGTTTCGGCTGGTTCCTCGAAGCTCTGGAGTACGGGACCCCTCCTCACGGAGGATTTGCCTTTGGCGTCGATCGGCTGGTGATGGTACTTCAGAACGAGACCTCGATTCGAGAGGTCATCCCATTTCCCAAGACACAAACCGGGCTCGACCCGATGACCGGCGCACCAACCTGGGTCGATGAGGATCAGCTCGCCGAGCTTGGCGTCGAACTGAGTCGAGAATCGAAGATGCGCCGCGACGACCCTGACGAGGACGGCTCTGAAGAGAGCGGGTAACCAAGGCGAGATCGTTATTCTCGCCCTCATCAGCGATACCAGTGGCTTCCATGGATAGCAATCAGCTTCGCCAGGCCTTCACGGGTTTCTTTGCCGAGCGCGAGCACGTGGTACGTCCGTCGGCGTCGTTGATCCCGGTCGATCCGACGCTGTTGATGACCAACGCCGGCATGGTTCCTTTCAAGCCTTACTTTCTGGGCGAGGAGGAGGCACCGTGGCTGAGGGCTGTCTCTGTCCAGAAGTGTGTGCGCACGATCGACATCGACATCATCGGCACCACCAAGCGTCATCTCTCCTTCTTCGAGATGATGGGCAACTTCAGCTTCGGCGACTATTTCAAGGAGAAGGCCATCCCGTGGGGCTACGAGTTCTGTACCGAGACCCTTGGGCTGGACCCCGAGCGCATGTGGTACACGGTCCACCACACCGATGACGAAGCCGCCGAGGTCTGGATCGAAGGTGTCGGGGTCCCGGCCGAACGGGTACAGCGCGGCGGAAACGACAACTTCTGGCAGATGGGGGTGCCCGGGCCCTGTGGCCCGAGCTCTGAGATCTTTTGGGACCGAGGTGAGGAGTTCGGTACCTCGGGTGGGCCCATCGGTGGTGACGAGGACCGCTACGTGGAGATCTGGAATCTGGTATTCATGCAGAACATCCAGGATGAGCCCTATCACGTCGTGGGCGACCTTCCGGCAAGAAGCATCGACACGGGTATGGGTCTCGATCGTACAGCGGCTGTTCTCCAGGATGTGCCCTCGGTGTTCGACATCGACACGACGCGCGAGGTGCTGGCGACAGCCGAGAGATACACGGGTCTGCAGTACGGGGCGAATGAGAGAACAGACGTCTCTCTGCGGATCCTCGCCGATCACGGGCGAACGGTGACGTTTCTGATCGGAGACGGGGTCGTACCGTCCAATGACGGACGGGGATACGTGCTCCGGCGGGTGTTACGACGGGCGGTTCGTCATGCATGGCAGTACGGCGGTGAGGGCCTGATCATGCCCCAACTGGTCGAATCGACCGTCGAGCTCATGGGTGACGCCTATCCATCCCTTGCGGAGAAGAAGGATCTTGTCCTCGACATCGTCGCTCGCGAAGAGGAGAAATTCAGAAGGACACTGGAGTCAGGCCATCAGCTACTGGACACCGAACTGTCCGATGGTCAGGAGCGATTGAGTGGCCCGGCGGCGTTCAAGCTCCATGACACTTTCGGGTTTCCGATCGACCTGACGAAGGAGATCGCCGCCGAACGTGGTGTCGAGGTCGATCTCGAGGGATTCGAGAAGGAGATGTCGACGCAGAGAGAACGTGCTCGGGCCTCCTGGAAGGGCGGGGATGGGGTGGAGTCGGCCAGGGTCTACCGGAGGGTTCTCGAGTCGAGCGGCCTGACGGAATTCGTTGGATATGACTACGAGATCTCCGACAGCGTGCTCCTGTCGATGGTCGCCGAAGGGGAGACGCTCGATCGAGCCGAGAAGGGTTACGAAGTGGAGATATTTCTCGACAAATCTCCCTTCTACGCCGAGTCAGGCGGTCAGGTAGGTGACAGGGGAGTCATCGAAACCGAAACTGGATCGGCGGCCGTAGACGACACCCGGCACGTCATCCAGGGGCTCCATGGCCACCGCGCCCGGGTCACCAACGGTTACCTCGCCGTGGGACAGAACGCCCGAACGACCATCGATAGCCCGCGGAGAGAATCCATACGTAAGAGTCACACAGGGACTCATGTCCTTCACTGGGCGCTGAGAGACGTCCTTGGCGACCACGCCGAGCAGGCGGGGTCGCTGGTCGAGCCGGGCCGGATTCGCTTCGACTTCTCCCACTTCTCACAGGTCACATCACAGGAACTCGCGGAGATCGAACTCGAGGCCAACACCAGGCTGGTGGCAAACAGTGACGTGACCACAACGCTGACCTCCAAACAAGAGGCCGAGAAGATGGGTGCGCTGGCATTTTTCGGCGACAAGTACGGCGAGACGGTTCGTGTTGTCAAAGTTGGGGAGTTTTCGACCGAGTTCTGCGGTGGCACCCACACATCGAGCTCAGGACAGGTCGGTCCTCTCGTTTTGGTTTCGGAGTCTTCGGTCGGCTCCAATCTGAGACGAGTGGAGGCGCTGACAGGTCTGACCGCTTATGACCATCTGGTCTCGATTCGTGGCGCCCTTGCTCGCGCCGGCGGTCTTTTGAAGGTTTCTCCAGGTGACGTGCCGGGTCGTCTCGAACAACTGCTTGACAAGGTTGTCGGTTTGGAGAGAGACCTCGCCGCCATTCGCACAAAACGGCAGGGTTCGGTGGCCGAAGAACTCGCAGCGGGAGCGGATAGGATTGACGAGTCGGACCTGGTGATTGCTGACGTCGGTGAGATCAACGCCAATGAGTTGCGCGAGCTCGCTCTCGGGATCCGGGACAGGCTGGCCGGGTCCAGCGTGGTCGTGGTTGGTTCAGCCGCTGGGACCAAGGGGACTCTGGTGGCGGTTGTATCCAAGGATCTGGTCGCCAAAGGTATTTCTGCGGCCGATCTGATAGGCGACGCGGCACGAGAGCTGGGTGGCGGGGGCTCGAAAGACCCCGAGCTCGCACAGGCGGGTGGCCCTAATGGCAGCCAACTCGGTGTCGCCCTGGAAAAGGCCAGAACAGAGGCCAGCCGAGCTCTGGCCGAGCTGTGACTCGATATCTCGGCGTCGACTATGGGACAAAACGAGTGGGGTTGGCCATCAGTGACGGGGTCGGGCTCACAGCACGTCCTCTGGAGGTTGTGCCACGGAACATCGTCGTCGAGCGTGTTCGAGAGCTAGATGAGGAATACACGATCAAGATGGTGATTGTCGGTCTCCCAACGGGGCTCAGCGGGGAGGAGGGTGTTTCAGCCGTCGGCGCCCGAGCCCTGGGCAAGGAGCTTCTGGCTGCAACGGGGATCCCTGTTGACTACCTCGACGAGCGTTTCACCTCGAAGCTGGCAGAGGACGTCTTGCTCCAATCAGGAATGAAGAGAAGGCAACGACGCGAAACGGTGGACAAGGTCGCGGCAGCCATCATCCTTCAGGATTATCTCGACGTGCGAGCTGCAGACGGGAACCACGAAACCGGCTGATACGTCGGACATCTAGACATGACTTTCGAACCAGTACCCAGCCAGCCCATCTGGGCAAGGATTCTCAAGATCGGTCTGGCCATCGCCATGGTGGCCCTGGCGGCCGTCTCGGTGATCGGTGTCGCCTCTTATCTCGGTCGTCAAGTCGGGGTGGCCCTCGGTCCGGATGAGGGGACGAGTGATCCCGTCGATGTGGAGCCCGGGCAGCCGGTTGAGGTCGTGATCACCAGCGGCTCGTCCGGTCAGGACATCGGTGCGACACTCGCTGCGCAGGGAGTCGTGCACTCCGCCCTCGAGTTTGAGGTGGCCGTTCGCAATGTCGACGCGGCGCAGCGACTGCAAGCCGGCACTTACGCTCTCACAACCCTGATGGATCCCGGCGAAGTGGTTGCCATTCTCGTCGCCGGTCCGGCCCCGGCCGTCTACAGGGTCACCGTGATCGAAGGTCTTCGAGTCGAGGAGATATTTGTCGCTCTTGCCGAGACGACACCACACGAATACTCGGATTTCGAGGACGCCCTTCTCGGTGGTGATGTGGTGAGTTCGCTTCGTGAGATGCCCCCAGAGCCCGTCTTGTCCGACTGGGAGGGTCTGCTCTTTCCTGATACCTACGAATTCACGAGGTCTGCGGCCCCAGAGTCGATCCTGCAAAGGATGGCTTCTACAATGGAGCAGCGAGCGAACAGTATCGATTGGTCGGATTGGAAGGCTCTCGGGTACACCGAATACGAAGGGATCATCCTCGCTTCGCTGATCGAAACAGAGGTGCTTCTGGATGATGAGCGTGCCGTGGTCTCCAGCGTGATCCACAATCGACTTGCCGAGGGGATGAAACTCGATATCGACGCCACCGTGCTGTACGCCCTGGGTACCCGAGACGTGACCCGTTTCGACCGAACGGTGGACTCGCCCTACAACACCTATGTGATCGCCGGACTGCCACCGACTCCGATCGCATCTCCCGGCAGGGCATCCCTTGTTGCTGCGGCCTCACCTGAGGTAACGGAGTTCTTCTACTACGTGCTAGCCGACCTCGATGGCAATCATGTGTTTGCCAGAACCCTCGATGAGCACATCAACAACGTGAACCAGGCCAGAGATGACGGTGTTCTGCCTTAGTCCACTGTGAGCCCTGGTTTACTGGTTCTCGATGAGTCAGTTCTATCGATTCGCCCTCCTGGGTGATCCTGTTGCGCACTCGCGCTCACCGGCGATTCACGCCGAAGCCCTGAGACTCACCGGTCTCAGGGGTGAGTACAAGGCGATCACCGCCAACCGGCAGATCCTCGAGAAGACCCTCGCCGATCTGCGATCAGGCGATATCGACGGGATAAACGTCACGATGCCGCTGAAGCGAATTGCTTTCGAGCTTGGCGATGTCACGACACCGCAGGCCCGACTGGCAGGATCTGCCAACACCATGAAGAGAGACAAAGACGGTCTGGTCTTGGTCCAGTCAACCGATGCTGTCGTGTTTGGCGAGATATTCGAAGGTGAAGGATTCAAGGATCTCAACAGTGTCCTGGTCTTGGGCGCCGGAGGATCGGCAGCGGCGGCACTGGCCGTTGCGAAAGGGAGATATGCCTACCTGTCCGCACGAAACGCGGAAACGGCACAGGCACTGGCCGACACGTTTGATTCGGTGAGTGTCATTCCCTGGGGCGCAAGTGTCGCCGGCGCAGTGGTGGTCAACGCAACACCGTTGGGAATGTCAGGTGAATC
>JAUXMQ010000026.1 GCA_030623125.1 Acidimicrobiia bacterium | reverse complement strand
TTACCTGACAGGCGAATTGTCTTTGTGATTGATGACATGTCGACCTCCAGAGCCGACGGTAGCCGGTGACTGGCCTTGGTCCCCTTTGCGTCCTATCTCCGGGGGGATTCAAGATTCTCCCCTGACAGACCACATCGAACGTATGTTCGATAGAATGATGTGGTGTCTTTTCGCTACGCCGAACTCCACTGTCACACCAACTTCTCCTTTCTGGACGGGGGATCACATCCTGAAGATCTGGTGGAACGGGCCATCGAGCTTGGTTACGAGGCACTCGCCGTAACCGATCATGATGGGTTCTACGGGGTCTCCCGATTCTGGCAAGCTGCTCAGGACGCCGGGTTGCCCGCCATCTATGGAGTGGAAATCGGGTTGGAGGTCAATCCGTCTGGCCATGCCGACCCGGTGGCGAAAGCCGAGGAATGGGACAAACAGCGTTACGCCCGGGTCAAGGGTGGCCAGGGCAGGTTACGTCGTGGCCGGTCGGTCAGGGCCCATGGGATCAAACCCACCGACCTACCAAGGTCCGACCATCTTGTGTTGCTGGCAGGCTCCCCTGACGGCTATCGGGCCCTCTCTCATCTGATTACCAAGGCACAGATGAGGGGGGAGAAGGATCACCCCATCTATTCGTGGGAAGACCTTTCCACCGCTGCCGACAACAACGACGTCCACGCTCTCACCGGTTGCCACACCGGGGCAGTCCCCAGGGCGGCTGCGTCCGGTGACCTGGGTGGCACAATTCGTGGAGCGTCCCGTCTTCGTGAGATTTTCGGTCCTCGTCTCCATGTCGAGATGTGGCATCACGGGATGCCCGAGGATGACCCCCGCAACGATTTGCTCTGGGAGGTGGCCCAAAAACTGGGACTCTCCGTCGTGGCCACCAACCAGGCCCACTATCACGATCGGGCCGACGCCTATCTGTCAGAAGTGCTGGCCGCCATTGCCGGCAGGCGCACCCTTGCCCAAGCGGATGGTTTTCGTCCCGCCAGCGACGAGCGCTATCTGAAGCACCCCGACGAGATGTCAGCCCGATTCGCCCGTTATCCGGGTGCAGTGGCCCGAAGTGCCGAGTTGGGGAGTCGTCTCGCCTTCGACCTCGGTCTGATCGCTCCGCGGTTGCCTGACTTCCCGATGCCCGGTCATTTCAGGGATGAGATGGACTACCTGCGTCATCTCACATGGGAGGGCGCCCGGGACGTCTATCCGGGGTCGGACGACGGCATCGACCCGGTAGCCCGGAGCCGGCTGCAGCATGAGTTGGAGATAATCGAGAAACTCGGGTTCCCCGGCTATTTTCTGGTGGTCAAGGATCTGGTCGACTTCGCCCGCGACCAGGACATTTTCTGTCAGATCAGGGGGTCGGGGGCCGATTCAGCGGTGTGTCGTTGTATCGGACTGACCCGGGTCGACCCGATCCGTCTCCAACTTCCTTTCGAGCGTTTCCTATCCGTGGAGCGGGGCAAGCCCCCCGACATCGACGTCGATTTCGAGGCTGACCGTCGCGAGGAGGTCATTCAATACTGTTATCGCCGCTATGGAAGGGAGCGGGCGGCGATGGTGGCCAACGTCATCACCTACCGCGCGCGGTCGGTGCTGCGCGATGTGGCCAAGACGTTCGGGTTCACCCAGGCCCAGGTGGACGGTCTCTCCAAATACGTCGACACACGCGACCCGGCCCAGCTCAGAAGTATGGATACTTCCCTGCCTGCGGGGATGACCGCCGAGATGATCTACGACATCTGCTGGCGGCTAGACGGCTACCCACGTCACCTTGGCATCCACTCCGGTGGGATGGTCATCGCCGACCGGCCGCTGTGGCAGGTGGTGCCGTTGGAGTGGGGTCGGATGGAAGGCCGGACTGTCATCCAGTGGGACAAGGACGACTCGGCCGCGGTCGGCATCGTCAAGTTCGACTTGCTGGGTCTTGGCATGCTCAATGCGCTGCATCTGGCCACCGACATGATTGAGGACACTCACGGCGTCGAGATCGACCTGGCCCGTATCCCCCAGGAGCCGGCGATTTATGAGTCGATCACCCGGGCCGACACGGTTGGAGTTTTCCAGATCGAGTCGCGGGCGCAGATGGCGACCCTTCCCAAGATGAAGCCGAAGACCTTCTACGACCTGGCTGTGGAGGTGGCTCTGATCCGACCAGGGCCGATTCAGGGCCAGTCGGTCCACCCATATCTGCGTCGCCGTAACGGAGAGGAACCGATCCGCTATCCGCATCCCTCTACCGAGACGATCTTGAAGAAGACCCTGGGTGTTCCCATATTTCAAGAGCAACTGATGGAGCTGGCCCGGGTCTGCGCCGGGTTTGACGGATCACAGGCCGACAGGCTTCGGCAGGCGATGACACACAAACGCTCCAAGGAGGCGATGGGCCGGCTCAAGGAGGAGGTCTACGTCGGGATGGCGGGGAAAGGGATCACCGATACAGCAGCTGACGAGATCTGGGAGAAGCTCCAGGGATTCGCCAGCTTTGGTTTTCCTGAGAGTCATTCGGTGAGTTTTGCCTACATCGTCTACATGTCGACCTGGCTCCGGTTTCACTATCCGGCTGAGTATCTGACGGGTCTGCTCAACGCCCAGCCAATGGGCTTCTACAGCCCCAACTCCCTTGTCCAGGACGCTCAACGCCATGGTGTAGTGGTGCTGTCGCCTGATGTGAATGTGTCGTGGCATGACTGCACGGTCGAGCCCATCGACGCCGATCCCGAGGACGTTGTGTCCTATCTCGGCCAGCGGTGGCGACGGGGGAGGGGCCACGTCGAAGATGCGATTCGCCCCGCTGTCGGAGTGAGGATGGGGTTGCGTTATGTCAGGAATCTGGGGGAGTCCGAAATCACCCGCGTTGAAGCGGCGCGGGTCTTGGGTGGTGAGTTCGTCTCACCGGAGGATCTGGCTTTTCGCACCGGTTTGGATGTGGACTCCTTGGAGGGCTTGGCGGCGGCGGGCGCCCTGGAGTCGATCGGTCTGGGGCGTCGGGAGGGTATGTGGGCGGCGGGAGCCCTCGCCGAGATCGACCCGGAACGATTACCGCTTTCGCCGGGTGTAGAGGCACCCGAGTTGCCGGGTATGAGCGAAGAGGAGTCTCATCGTGCCGACCTGTGGGCGACTTCGGTGTCAGCCACTCATCCGATGAGCTTCGTCAGGGACCAACTCGATGGATGTCTCACCGCGGCGGCGGCCCTCGAGGTTCGCCGTCATCGGTCCCGGGTAAAGGTTGCCGGGGTGATCACCCACCGGCAGAGACCGGGGACGGCCAAAGGTGTCTATTTTCTCAACCTCGAGGACGAGACCGGGCTATTGAACATCGTGGTTCTGCCCGAGGTGTGGGCCAAACATCGCAACGTGGTGCGAAAAAGCCCGGCCCTGGTGATCTATGGACGTCTCGAGTTCTACGACGGTGTCACCAACATCGTTGCCCGGGACTTCGAACCAATAGGAGTGCGCACCGTGAAGTCCCGTGACTTTCGGTGACCGATGCACACGCTTTAGCCCCGGCAACCGAAAACGTCCCAGCCACCACCGTTGTAGACAGCCCATGCCGCCGCCGCCGCCGAGGCCTCGGCGTGGGTCGGCTCAAACCCCATGAACCCGGCGTTGGCCGCCCGCTCGTTCCAGTATTGAGGCAGATGCTGGAACAGGCCCACCCCTCCGGTGCGGAGATTCACCGAGTTGGGATCGAAGCGTGATTCGCACCAGGCGACCCGGATGGCGTGGTTCACGTCTTCGGGCTCGAAATGGAGACTCAGCAGCGCCCTCACTTCAACCTCCGACAGCCAACCGGAGGCCGGCGACGCGATGGTCCCGTCTGACAGATGGGTGTCATCGGCTGAGCCGGCATCAGTCGATGAATCCGCAACGGCTGCTTCAAGAGTCTCCAGGGTGGGATCGAGGTATCCCTCAGCGACTTCGATGTCAGTGCCGGTCGAAGATTGGTTCTCACCCAGCAGGGCGAAAGCAAGACCGGCGTAGGCGCCACTGGTATGACCCATAGAAGCAGCGGCAGCCTCCACCTGAACCTCCTGTGAGGACGGGCTTGGGTTGGCGAAGGTTGCGAAACCTGCAACAGCAAGCAGGGCTACTGCAGCCCATCCGGCGATAAACGAAAGACGTCTCGAACGCATATGAAAAGTGACTCCACGGCGGACCAGCGTCCGCTCCCAGGAGCTGGAACCCTACCCCTCTGTGGAGAACAATGTCGAAGCGATCAACAGGTCGAGTTGACGATCTGGGGATAACGCGATGTATGGCGCGTCGATCAGATTGATCGGTCGATTACCTCGACGATCCGGGACCAGTGGTCGCGCTCCGGGTCGAGAAGGTCGAAATGCCCGTCACTGGTCGTGATCAGATCAAACCCTCCTCGAACGGCGAGCTCAGATGAGTGCTCCGGGGGAACATGACGATCATTGCCACCATGCACCAGGGTCGTGGCTATATGACCCGGGTCGGATACCGGCGGTGCCCCGGACTCGAGCAGAAGTCGAGCTTCCGCTGCGCCATACATCCCCGACTCGGCGTGTTGCCCCAGGTCGGTGATGGGAGCCATGGCCACAACCTGGCTGACCTCAGCGCGGGACCGCCTCACCGCCCAGAGCGCCAGATGTCCGCCGGCTGAGTGTGCAACGACGACGATCCCCGACACTTCGAGTCCGAGCTGGGGTATGAAGTCAAGGGCCATCAGCACATCGTGTGCCGAGCCGGGCCATCCGCCACCCTTGCCGATCCGTCGATACTCGATGTTCCAGGTATTGAATCCGCGTCCGGTCAAGTCCACAGCCAGTGACTCAGTGGTGTCTCGCTGCCACTCCTGACGCCAGAATCCGCCATGAATCAGGACGACGAGTCCTTGACCACCACGTCGGAGATCCCCCACGTTCTCGCCGTGGGGACCATACCGAAACGTCTCGAATGGACCGGCTGCCCGGTTGGCAAGGTGACGAAGAGCGTCTCGATAACCACTGACACCACGTCCGTAGATGGTCAATACACAAACGTCCGAGATCACCGACTCGGCCCGCCAGGCTTCCCGGTCCTTGACATTGGAGATGTGAACCTCGACCACAGGGCCCTCTACCGATCTGAGGGCGTCGGCCAATGCTCTTGACGTATGGGTCAGCGCTCCGGGGTTGATAACGATTCCATCGTCCTCGTGCTGCTGGATGGCGTCGATGAGGGCGCCTTCATGGTTCGACTGGAGGGTTTCGGTCTCGATACCAAGAGCCTTGCCCCACCCGGAGATCGATTGCTCCAGGTCGGCGAGCGTTTCGCTGCCGTAGACCTCAGGCTCGCGGCTGCCGAGGAGGTTCAGGTTGGGGCCGTTGAGAACAAGAACTCTCATCGCGCCACCTCTCGAAGTCCGAACACCCCATCCGTGTCGCCGTGAGCGGTCATCGACAGAGTCGAATGACCCTGCGCCACGTCCGTTGCACCGCAGTCGGAGAATGCCTCTGGGATCAAAGTGAAGTGATACACGGTCTGGAGGATAAGTAGGGGAGAATGACCTTCCACGGATCCAAGGGAAAAGTTGGGAACGTCCAACTACTGCCAGGTCGTTCACTGATGGGAGAAACATTGAAAGGGAAACTCGCTTGTCTCGTCTGACGACTCGCATCGCTCTGGTATTGACGGCAGCATCTCTGCTGGCGGCCTGCGCCGAGGCTCCACTTGGATCGGTCGGACAGAGAAGTTCGGAGTGGATCAACGAACCAGAGGTGGTGACCACCACACCGCCAGTCGTCACGGTTCCCACATCTTCGAGCGCTGCCAACCTCCAGTGGTTCAACGACGAGATCGTCACCGAGTTTCTCTATGACCCGCAGCAACTGATTGCCGAGGTTTTCGCGAGACGCGAGGGAGACCGCTTCATACAGGCGAGCAGGGCGGAAATCGCTGCCGTGCTTCAGCGCGTGCGATTTCCCGCCGAGGTGCCGTATGGGGCCGAGTGGGTCTCCTCTCAGCTTGTGATCGAGAACTCTGGTCTGCTCTCGGATGATCCCAGCGCCGCTTTCGGAATCTGGTCGGCTGAGCCATACATCCGCTCCCGATCGGTGGCGCAGATGGCCGTGCTCCAGGTGACAAACGACAAGGAAACGGCGACCGAGTTGGCCCAGGGCGAGGGTGACGCTTCGTGTGCCCGATTCGCCGACCGGTCCACCGATCAATGCGACATCCTCGACTTGAACGGCAAGCAAGTCTGGAGACTCAGCTCAGCTGGGGGGACGACCCTGGTCTGGTTCGAAAACGCCTACCGATATGAGTTGTATGGGCGGAGTTTCGTTGCCCAAGACGCGCTGGTAGCTATGGCGGCCGAGTCGGTCTTCCTGGACGAGCTAGAGACACCGTCGTCCTAACCTCGACCTTTAGTGCCGTGGTAGGAGGAAGAGAAGCATCTTTCATTCAGGTGGCTGGTGGAGTTATCTCAAGTATGACGAGGAGCAAGACCGGCCTGACATAGACCGTGACCTGCTGAGGCGGGTCTGGAGTTACGGACGTCCCTATGCGAGAGGCCTCGTGGGGATGCTTCTCACCATCATCGTCATCTCCGGGTTGTCCGTGCTCCCGGCTCTTCTGATCCGTGTGCTCGTCGATGAGGCTATCCCCGAAAAGGACATCGCCCAACTGACACTGCTCGGTATCGGAATGATTCTGGTGCCCTTCGTCAACGCTCTCGTAGGGGTTGTCCAGCGGTGGATCTCGTCACGAGTGGGAGAGGGGATCATCTTCGATCTCCGCCGGGAGTTGTTCGCCCATCTTCAGCGGATGTCCCTGCGCTTCTTCACTGCGACGAAGACTGGTGAGCTGATGAACCGGCTCAACTCCGATGTGGTCGGGGCTCAGCAGGCCATCACGGGCACCTTTGTGTCAATCGTCTCCAATGTCATCTCGGTGACGGTGATCCTTGTTGTGATGGTGCAGGCCGACTGGCGACTGACGCTGCTTGCAGTCGCCGCTGTGCCACTTTTCGTCCTTCCGGCCCGGAGGGTGGCGAAGGTCTTGCGTCGCGTGACCCAACAGCAGATGGAGCACGAGTCCAAGATGTCGGGGATCCTCCAGGAGTCGTTCAATGTCAGCGGTGCACTCCTGATTCGGCTCTTCGGCCGTTGGGACGAGGAGAAGGAACGCTTCTCGGAACAGGCCGCCCTGGTGCGAGACCTGGGCGTTCGCCGGGCAATGGTCGGCCGTGGCTTCTTTGCCGCGCTGGGGTTGGTATCGGCGGTCGGCACGGCGGCAGTTTTCTGGGTGGGGGGTCTTCTCGTTATCAACGACTCGATATCACTCGGAACGATCGTGATGTTCTCCACTCTGCTCACACAGCTTTACGGGCCGTTGTCGGCCATTTCGAACTCACGGGTCGAGTTCGCCACATCGCTCGTTTCGTTCGAAAGAGTCTTCGAGGTGCTCGATTTGGAGACCGATATCCCCGCTCCCACCGACCCTGTTGCCCTCTCACCGGCCACCGGCCACATCGAACTGGCTGATGTGTCCTTCCGATATCAATCAGACGCTCCCGAGGGCCTGGAGGCGGTGAAGCGGTTCAGCTGGCATGCGACGCCTGGTGGCGATGACGTCGTACAGCAGGCTTCCACCCGGAGTTGGGCCCTCGAGGACATCAGTTTCGTCGGCGAACCTGGCACCTTGGTGGCACTGGTCGGGCCTTCTGGGGCAGGCAAGACCACGATCTCATATCTGGTGCCGAGGCTCTATGACGTCACCGATGGGCGGGTCCTGATCGACGGAAAGGATGTCCGCGACGTCGACCCGAAAGAGCTGGCGGCAACGGTCGGAGTGGTCACCCAGGAGACTTATCTCTTTCACGACACCATCGCGGCCAACCTTCGGTACGCCAAACCGGACGCGACACTGGACGAGCTGATCGAAGCAGCCTCGGCGGCCAACATCCATGACATGATCGACAAGCTCCCCGAAGGCTACGAGACGCTTGTCGGCGAGCGCGGTTATCGACTCTCGGGCGGTGAGAAGCAGCGTATGGCAATTGCCCGTGTCCTTCTCAAGGACCCCAAGGTTCTGATACTCGACGAGGCGACGTCTCATCTGGATTCACGATCCGAGGCGTTGATTCAGGATGCGTTGGAGCTTCTGTTGGAGGGACGGACTTCGATCGTGATCGCGCACCGTCTTTCCACCGTGCGCAAGGCCGACCAGATTCTGGTGATCGACGAAGGCAGAATCGTCGAGAGGGGCAATCACGCCGAGCTCATGGACGCCGGCGGGCTCTACGCGGAGCTCTATGAGACGCAGTTCGAGTCGGTGAAGGCTTAGGCGCCTCGAGTCAGATTCTCGAACAGCATCGGCTGAGTGGTAGCTAAAAGCAGCACGACACCGTCGTGTGACATCCACAGACGTGGCCCCGCCTGAAGCCATACCCTCCTCGGCAACGCTTCGAGGTTCTTGCGTTTCCGACTCGATGGAGGTGCGTAGGCAAGAACTCGCGATGTTGGCGCTCCGAGGGCATCGAGGGGCCCCATCAGGTCGTAGCTGCCGAAGAGGGCGGCAATCGCTTCGGCCGGGTCGGCCGGCCCATCGCTGGAAAACCACTCGACTGTTTTGCAGTCAACACATGCTGAGACCGCTATTCGGCCAACCCAGATCGGCTTGTGCTCACAGGTTTCTGATTGTCTGAGGTCCATACCGACAACATACGAACCGGCTGGGACAGATTCTCAGATCCTGCACGCAAGGAGTGTGGCTATCGAGGTTCGAGTACCACGACCGGGATCATGTCCCGGGCCGTCTTCCTCTCGTAGTCGGCGAAGAAGGAGAAGTCTTGCTTCTGCTTTGTCCAGATCCGGTCGTGTTCGTCACCGGCGGCGACCCGTGCCCGGACGTCAATGACCTCTGTGCCCACCTCCACTGATGTCTCCGGGTTCGTCTTCAGATTGTGAAACCACCCGGGGTGGTGATCGGCGCCGCCTTTCGATGCAAAAACGGCGAAACCGTTGTCCACCGTCTGATAAATCAGTGGACTGACTCTGTCAGTTCCGGTCCGGGCACCGACGTGGTGGAGCAGCAGAAGCGGCTTGCCTTCGAAATTTCCACCGA
>JAUXMQ010000140.1 GCA_030623125.1 Acidimicrobiia bacterium | reverse complement strand
CACCCATGAACTTCTTTGATGTCGAGTTCACGCGCACCAACGGAGAATTCCGGGCAAGGAGCGAGGCGATCGACCTCATCCTCCCACGCGATCGAGCAGAGAAGGCGTCAACCGTCAAGGGAAAAGTCACAATGGGACTACGGCCAGAAGATGTCGACGTTGTCGCCGACTCGTCTCCGGCCACGTCAGGCCTCACCCTCATGGGAGTGGCAGAAGTCGTTGAGCCACTGGGACGGGAAGACCTGGTGGGAGTGAACATCGGTGGCGTCGAGATGCGTGTGCTGGTCGACAAGACCTTTGGGGTCGTGATGGGTGACAACATCGAACTCACCATTGACACCGCCAAGATCCAGCTATTCGATCCGAAGACCGAGCAGTCACTTCTCTGGGCCTGAGGACACACACGGGGATGTCCGGTACCGCTCTACTTCACACACGTCACTGAACAATGTCCTACCAGCCTCCTGAGTGGCCGCAGATAATCGCCCACCGCGGAGACTCCGGCCGTGCCCCTGAAAACACACGGCTTGCCATCGAGAGGGCGATCGAACTCGGCGTCGACATGGTGGAGGTCGATGTCCGAATGACGAAAGACGGAGTGCCGGTCCTCTTACACTTTGAGCGGCTCGAGCACACGACGACAGGAAACGGCCTTGTGGCGGATCAGACCTGGGAGGAGATACAACGGCTCGACGCCGGCGCATGGAAGGGCTCGCAGTTCGCAGGCGAGCGGGTCCCGTCGCTGGAGGAGGTGCTCGACCTGACCAGAGGAAGCGTGCCGTTGAATCTCGATTTCCAGATTTCTGATGCGGTCGCTCCGGGTATCGAAGCGGTGCGCGAGGCAGGGTTGACCGACGACGTGGTGGTCAGCGGATGCCAGGTCGAGTGTTTTGAGATCATGGCGGAAGCGACTAACGAGATCACCACGATCCTCAACCTCGATGACCTCCCTCCGGGGATCGATCCTGCCGAGGCCCGGGCAGTCGCGTACCGCAGCATCGGCAAGGCGATGGCGTTGGGAGCTGCCGGCATCAACCTGCACTACAAGCTTGTCGACGCTGCGCTGGTCGCCCAGGCCCGAGAAGTGGGATTGGGTGTGTGGGTCTTCGTCATCGACGACGAGAAAGACTTCGCACAGTTGATCGACATTGGCGTTGCTTCGGTGACCACCAACTGGCCGGCACGCATGCTTGCGCTGGTAGGGGATCGGACCTCGCCAGGGACCGGGCGGAGCAAAGCATGAACTGGATGAAGACACTTGCGGACTGTTTCCTCGAGGTTGGCGCCCAATACCCCGGCGAGCCCCGCATGCTGGTCTCCGACATCGACGGCACCATCATCGATATGCGGTACCTGGTGCTCTCCGTACTCCAGTCCTACGACGAGGAACGGGGAACGGCATACTTCACGCGGTTGCGACCGTCTGATGTGACCGTGCACGAGAATCAGATCGAGCAGCTTCTGGAACGGCTCGCGGTACCGGCCTCGGAGCGTTCTGCGGTGGTCGATTGGTACCTCGAACGCCGTTGGGAGGAAGACACCATCCTCGCCACACACCGCCCCTTCCCTGGGGTCTTCCCCATGATCCGATGGTTCCAGCTTCAGCCCAACACGTCGGTGGGACTTCTCTCCGGAAGGCCGGAGAAGCTGAGAGAAGTGACGTTGCAATCCCTGAACCGGCTTGGCGACACCCATCGAGTGCACTTCAGCGATGAGCTCCTCATCATGAACCCCGGCGAGTGGGACAAGGACGTCGAGGCAATCAAGATCGCCGGGCTGCAGCGTTTCCAAGACCAGGGTTATCACGTGTTCGCCATGATCGACAACGAGCCCTCCGTGCTCGAGGCGCTGGCACCCATGGCCGAGGGAACCGGGATGCTCCTCCTTCATGCCGACACGATCTTCGAGTCGGGGCCAACCTCCATCCCCAGGGGCACGGCCCGAGGAAACAACTATGGCCTGACGGACCTGGTTGCCAGTGAGGAGGCGCTGCCACCAAATGTGCAACTCGTGTGGCACGGGGTAAACGATGAGGACAATCTGCGCCAGTTCTTCGCCTCCGACGTGCTCTGGGCCGAATTCGACATACGTCAGAACTCCGCCGGCGAGTTCATCTGCCGCCACGATTCTTTTGAGGTCACTCCGGCTCTCCCCGACGAGGTATGGCTGTATTTTGAACGGGTGGTGCGCGAGATCTTCAAACACAACAGGGCAATCAAGCTCGACCTCAAAGGAGGTAACGATGTCCTGGACCACGTGTTGGAGATCGTCATCGATGAAGGATTCACCGAGGACCGGCTCTGGTTCAACGGTGACATCGAAACGACCCGAGAGGAGGGATTCCGGCGTATCCGGGCCGAGCATCCGGACGCCATCGTGCAATGCCCCATCGCCTGGCTGTCTCCTTTGATCGCCGCCGCGCCTGCCGAGGCGCGCAAGACGCTGGAAATGCTGACCTCCTGGGGTATAAGTCGGTTCTCAGTCGATTGGGAGCATCACCTGGCGCATGAGATGTTCGACGAGTTGGTCAGTTGGGGCTACGAGGTCAATTTCTACAGCGTGCCGGATCTCGAGGCGTTCCTCCAGGCGGTCTTGCTCCTACCGAGTTCCGTCACATCAGACTTCAACTTTCCGCAATGGCATCGTTATGGCCATGGCTCGGGGAAGGAGGGTCGCCGTATCGCGTATGCCATAGACACTGAGGAAAAGGGCTAGCGGCGATCGGCCATGTACGCTCCACCGTGACCAAGGTTCTCACGACAACCATCGGGTCTTTCCCCAAACCGGACTACGTGCCGGTTCGGGACTGGTTCCAGGCGCCGTATTCGGTCACCTTCGACGCCTTCTACTTCGACAGCCGGAACCTGGAGACCCAGTTCGCGTTGGCAACGCAGGCAGCAGTGACGGCCCAGATTGACGCCGGGGTCGACATTCCCACCGATGGCGAGATGCGCAGGGAGCACTACATCTTCTATCACTTACGTCACTTGAGCGGGGTGTATTTCGAGCACCTCCCGCTCCGTGAGATCCGGACCGGAACGTGGGAACGTGAAGTGCCAACCATCATCGACCGCATCCGCCCCAAAGACAGGTTCCTTCCCTACGACTACCAGATCGCGCAATCGTACTCTTCGCAACCGATCAAGATCACCGTCCCCGGGCCGATGACCATCGCCGACACGGTGGCCGACGAGCATTATGGCGATCCGCGGGAGCTCAATCGCGACTTGGCTGACGCCCTCAATGTTGAGATCCGGGCGCTGGTCGCGGCGGGGTGCCGCCACATCCAGGTGGACGAGCCGGTATTCGCGCGCAAGACCGAAGAAGCCTTGGCCTTCGGGATCGAGGACGTCGAACATTGTTTCGCAGGCGTGCCGGCAGAGGTGCAACGGGTTGTTCACCTCTGTTGTGGGTACCCGCGCCACGTCGATCAACCGGACGAGGACGTTCTCAAAGCCGACCCCGATGCCTACTTCGAGCTCGCCGGGACCCTCGATCAGGCGGCGGTTGACGCCGTCTCGATAGAGGATGCCCACCGCCCTGCCGATCTTCGTCTGTTGGAGCTGTTCGAGCAGAAGACCGTCATCCTTGGCCTGATCGCCATCGCCAAGACTGCTGTCGAGCCGGCTGAGGAGATACGCAACCGCCTCCATGAAGCCCTTTCGCACATCGATAGCGAACGCCTCATCGCCGGCCCCGATTGCGGGCTCGGGATGTTGGACCTGGCAACCGCGACATCAAAGCTCGCCAACCTGACTGCTGCCGCCAACTCCCTCGATTGACGGGGCCTCAGTACCGCGTCATGGGGAGCTCTCCACGAACCGGATAGGCAGACTATCAGGCGTTCGTTGTGTCAGATCATCGAACCGCACCACCCCACCACTCCCTGGTGAACTGAAGGCGCCATGGACCGAAATGTAGATTCGATCATCATCACCGATGAGCAGCGCAGTCGGAAACGGCAAACCCTCCACCAAAACCCGGCCTGCGACCCAGCCATCGCCCTCCGACTCGAGACGGATCAACCGCCCTGTCGTGCCACGATATGGATCACCAGTCTCTGAGGCTTGGAGAAACTCGAGCACGTACAACCGACCCAACGTGTCGAACGCCAGGTCGATTGGAGTCGTCAGGTTTTCGGCCGCCACGTCGGATGAGCCATCGGGGTAGATCCGCAGCACCGCACCATCGCCCTCTGCGTGGGGCAGTTCGCTGAATGAGGTCACATAGACCAGAGCGTCCGGTCCTCGGGCGATACCGGTCAGTACCTCGTGCCCTGGCACATCGGACAAGACCTCTACATCACCATCGAGTTGCACCGCCAGAACGCCGAACAGCAGGTTTCGATCTGCGGATACCGTGGACATGGAACCGGGCCGAACCAAAGGAGGCTTTACTGCGACAACGCCAGTGTGCTGCGACACTGTAGTTTACGAAACCAGCCGTGCTTCT
>JAUXMQ010000081.1 GCA_030623125.1 Acidimicrobiia bacterium | reverse complement strand
TGGTGCCCTTGACGACTACGGACCCCGATCTCCTTCGGAAGGATCTAGCTCTTGTCCGCTCCCGTGGGTTCGCATCTTCGCTGGGCGAACGTCAAGAAGGAGCGGGTTCGGGCGCCGCGCCCGTCTTTGGGCTCGAGAGTGACCCTGTGGCCGTTATCAGTGTCTGCGGCCCAGTAGAGCGCTTTCGAAATGAGATCGACGACATTGCCCCAGTTCTGCTCGAGTCGACTCGGAAGCTCTCGCGACGTCTGGGATGGGAAGCCTGACCGAATCAACCCGAATAGGGCCGGGCAAGGTACTTTCCGACGGGAGAGCCAACAATAGATCCGTCGTCGAGCACATGCGCCCCCCTCACGAATGTGTGCCTGACCTTGCCCCGCAACTGTGTGCCCTCCATAGGGGAGTAACCCTGGGCGGATTCAGATAGCTCGGCCCGCACGGTCCAATCGGAACCCGGATCGAGGAGGGCGATGTCCGCGTCAAACCCGGGGGCAATATCACCCTTGGTCAGTAGTCCGAAGCGTCGGGCCGGGTTCCATGAAACCAATTCGGCCACCCGATTCGGTGTGAGCCCTCGTTTGGTTCCCTCAGAAAAGACACCAGCCAAGAGGTATTCGGTGCCGCCGAATCCCGATTTGGCTTGCCACACGTCCTCAGGGTCTGGTCCCAGCTTTGTCTCTGGTTTGCAGCATGCATGGTCTGAAACGACCCAGTCGACATCCCCGGCAAGTACGGCTTCCCAGAGAGCTTCGACATCCTCCGAGGAACGCAAAGGCGGGTTTACCTTGCCGTAAAGACCGCTCGTCTTGTCAAAGTCAGTCAGCAGATGTCCGATGGTGACCTCTCGGCGGAAGTCAATGTGGGGATAGCTGGCCGCCATGAGGAGCGCAGCCTCTATAGCGGCGCCCGACGAGAGGTGGAGAAGATTCACGTTCGTGAGACCAGTGGCATGTGCCAGATAGGCTGCGATCGTGATGGCCAGACCCTCGGAGTGCGGGGGTCGGGCCGCCGAGTAGGCAGCTAGCCCATCCAGATTGCTGTCTTGTTCAACCATTTCGGTGTAAGCGGTCATGATTTCCGCTGTTTCGCAATGAAGGCTCAGCGAGAGGTATTCCGCAATGTCTGGGTACCTCTCCCTGGCTGCCTGGAGGCCGCGCATGATGAACTCGAAATGTGCATAGTCGTAGCGCTCGCCGGGAGGTGTCATCAAGAAGGAAGACTGGTCGTCGGACTTGCCGTGGAGTCCGTGACCTCCGTAGAACATGAAAACCTTGTACGAGGTCACCCCGAATTGCTCTATCAGGGACGGGATTTCGTCAATGTGACTGCTTTGCATGGGTGCCAGATGGAAGGCGTAGTCAACGAAGGCTCGTCCCTCTGTGCTATCAAGGACTTCAGGAAAGAAGTCCATGTATGGGCCCCCTTTGTTGAGGTAGTACTGGCCTGTGCGGATGTAATTCATGGCCGTCGTAGTGCCACCTTGGGCCGCCGCACGACTCTCGGTAACTGCGTCGTCGGTCAACGGGTTGTAGATCCCCCAGTGGCAATGGGCATCAACAGAGCCTGGGAAGGCCAAGAGGTCACTGCCGTCCACGACCTTCTTTGCTGAGGCGGCGTCGAGATCCATTTCGACGGCAGAGATCACGCCATCGGAGACCGCAATGTCCATCTTCATCATTCCGTTCTGAGTTGGACGAACGATTTCGCTACCTTTGATGACCAAGTCGTGGTCTGCCATTGATATTCCTCCCGAACTGATCAGCACGGCGATCGTACACGTGTCAACACAGCTCAAGAGGCGGCTGACATCGCCCAAGAAGTGCATGGATCAGACTCAATCCTGCTGCCTCCTGGCGACGAGCTGGTCCTCTATGCCCAAGGAGTTCTGAACCGCAAGAGAAAACCACCGGCCTGAACCCGGTGCCGTCCCCGGACGTGACCCATAATGTTCGAGCAAGTCGAAGTGGATGGTTGCGGCTCGTTCTAGATTCCCCCCAATGCCTCTCTACGGAGCCGTGGAACTCGGTGGGACCAAAACTCTGGTGGCAGTGGGAACATCGCCGACCGACCTCTCGACACCACGACGAATACCCACCACTGACCCTGGGGCCACACTTGGCTCGGTTGTCGAGTACCTCAACCAGTTTCAACTCGACTCGGTGGGGATTGCATCCTTCGGTCCCGTGGAACTACGACGTCATCACGACTCATACGGGGTGATTACCACGACACCCAAGCCGGGTTGGGCACAGACACCGGTGTTGGAGACCATCGGGAACGGGGTGGAGGTCCCTGTGGGATTAGACACCGACGTCAATGGTTCCGCCCTGGGGGAAGGCTCGTGGGGAGCCGGGGTCGGACTCACCGACTTTGTCTATATCACCGTCGGAACAGGTGTGGGCGGGGGAGCGGTGGTTGGGGGGAGGTCGCTAACCGGTCTGGGCCACCCAGAAATGGGTCATGTCATTGTGACTCCTGCCGACGGGGATGACTACCCGGGTCGGTGTCCCTATCACGGCGTTTGTCTGGAGGGAATGGCCTCGGGTCCCGCCCTCGAGGATCGCTTCGGGTCTCCGGGCTCGGATGACACGGAGGCCACGGCGCGGGACCTGGCGGCCCACTACATCGCCCAGGGGTTGCGGAACATCGTCTACACCCTGGCTCCCCAGCGAATCATCATCGGTGGTGGGGTAAGCACGATGCCCGGGTTTCACGATAAGACTCACGCCGAGCTCACCGATCAACTGGCCGGATATCCTCCCCTCCCCGAGCACGAGCAGAGCGGCTTCATCGTGCCCCCCGGTCTCGGGGAGTTGTCGGGCCTTGCCGGCGCCCTGGTTCTCGCGCAGGAGGCCGCTCGCACCTTCCAGTCATGAGACAGCGTCAGCGCGCTGACTTGATGGCCGTCCAGATCTTGTCAGGAGTCAAAGGCATGTCGATGTGGTCGATCCCGAATGGGGCCAGGGCGTCGATCACGGCGTTGACGATGGCGGGTGTGGATCCGATGGTCCCGGCCTCGCCGATGCCTTTTGCGCCGAGGGGGTTCTCGGGTGTGGCAGTTTCGGTGTGGTCCACCTCGAACGATGGCAGCGACGATGCGGTGGGGATGAGATAGCTGGTGAGGTTCCCGGTGATCGGGTAGGCGTCGTCATACTGGAACTGTTCGAATAGCGCCTGCCCTACGCCTTGAGCGACACCACCGTGCACCTGGCCATCGACGACCATGCGGTTGAGGATTGTTCCGGCGTCGTCACAGGCAATATGTCGAAGAACACGTACCGCGCCCGTTTCGGTGTCTACTTCCACAACCGATAGGTGTGTTCCGAAGGGGAATGTGGCCTCCTCCTGATCCCACGTCTCTTCTCCTCGCAAACCAGGCTCCATGTCGTCAGCGAGGTTTGAAGGCTCGGAGGCGACAGCGGCGATCTCGGCGAGCGTCATGGCGGAGGTGGGGACACCTACTACACCAATCAGCCCATCTTCGAACTGGACGACGTCGTCGATTCCGGCCTCGGCGTGATAGGCGAACACCGCACGTGCCTTGTGAAGCGCCTTCTCCCCGGCACCGAGGATGGCCGAGCCTGCGATCTGCAGAGACCGTGATCCCATGAAACCGGATTCGACGTCACGGTGCCCACCCGTCTGCTTCCAGCCTGCTCGGCCAAAAATAGAAGGCATCTGCCTGGCCAAGGTCACGAATCAAATCCCTTCCTGGACGACTCCTGATTCCTGCCGACGTTCTTGAACGTTCACTTTCAAGCCCATCGAAGGCCAAGGACATTCCTGAAGTAATCCGGAAATCGTCTAAATTCAACTCAGAAATGAGTCAGCAGAAGCCATCCAAGAAGGCCGCCCGACGAGCTGCCACCGAAGCCAAGAGACGCAAAGAGAAGAGGAAGCGGTATCTCATGCTTGGTGGCATGGCAGTTGTCGTTGTCGGACTCATCGGTTTCGTCGTCACCAGACCGGAGCCAGTCGAGCTCGAGGGTCTGGAGACCTTTGCCGACCTCGGTGGTGGCCACCTCCAGGAAGGGGATCCCCCGCCGACCTACAACTCGTCGCCAGCAACCAGCGGCCCACACGCACCGAGCTCAACGGCGTGCGGTATCTACACCGAGGAGATTCCCGATGTTGTCCTGGTTCACAATCTCGAACACGGAACGGTTGCTGTCCAGTATCTACCGGTGCTCGCTGATGCTTCCCTGACCCAGATCCAGGAGTTCGCCAGAGAAAAGGGCACCCACATCCTGGTGGCGCCAAGGGCAGATCTGACCCATCCGGTGGTGGTGACAGGATGGACCAGAATGCTCAAGCTCGACGAAGCGAATCTCGCCGCGATCGATGCTTTCTATGACCGGTTTGCGCAGCGCGGTCCTGAGGTTGGCGTCCCCTGCCAGTTCGCGATCGACCAGGCTCTCGGCTAGGCAGTCGAGAGGATCAAGGCTCAGGCTTTTCCGGCAGGCTGGCTCGCAACCGGCCAAAGACATCTCCTCCTTGCCAAAAGACTGGGCGGCCAGTTTGAAGCCCTCCGTTCGGTCAGACCAACCGAAGCAATGGTGGCGATCAGGATCATGGTGACCCGGGTACGCGCATATGGGAATCCTTGAACAAGGAGGACACTCAGGCTTCGTCGTTGCGTGCCTCGAATAGTTGCTCGCTTCGATCCTCAGGAGTTACCACGATTCGCTCCAGGTCTGTCGTTCGAAACGAGGAGGCGCCGGAGACGTGTGCCGAGGAGTTCGGCGTTGGGCCCCACGAGGCCACTTGTTGCCACTCACCGTTCTTGTCGACCGCCCATGCCACATATGTGTCATTGGGTGGCAGCTCTCGGAGCTCGAGGGTGATCGCTGTTCCCCACGCTCTCTCGTCCAGAGTCACCGTGCCGGTGGCGACGGAGCCGGACTGGATGACCATTTCGATACCTGGCGGCGACGACGGTGTCAGAGAAGCGAAACCGAGTACGAGGACAACGACTGCCGCAGCGCTCGCCAGCCACCGCCATCGGTTGCGGCTGCGGGCAAGCTCCGACCACTCGGACTGGATTTTCTCCACCATCGACTCCGCTACTCGTGGCGGCGCTTCGACGAGCTCATCGGTTCCCGCGCTGTTGAGCAGTCCCGGAATGGCCGAGAAGCTCCGAATCTCGCTCTGACAGGTCTCACAACCCGCCAAGTGAGCTTCGTAGGACAGCCGCTCCTCGGTGTCGAGCGCTCCCAGAACGTAGGCGGCAGACCACTGGTGGAATGGTTGATGGTCGCTCAAAGCAGCACACCTTTCTCTTCGAGAGATGCTCGCAGGGATCGCATCGCGTAGTACATCCGGGACTTGACAGTTCCCGGTGGTACCCCATGTCTCTCGGATATCTCTTTGGTGTTGAGACCTTTGAAATATGCCTCAACGACTACGGCGCGGTGCTCCTCTGTGAGGGTCGACATTGCCTCCCGCACCAGGCTCACCTCTGCGAAGGCATCGGTCCCGTCATCTACCGATGACTCCGCACTGCCCTCATCGGTGACCAGACGAAGACGGCGCTGGGAGCCGCGATGCATATCGATCAAGGCATTCCGGGCAATGCCGAAGATCCACGCTCGCTCTGATCCTCGCCCGGCATCGAACTGGTCATATCGCCTCCAGGCCCTGACGAGAGCCTCGGCGACCGCTTCCTCTGCATCGCGCCGATCGGAGGCCCGGCTCAGCGCCCATGTGAACAGCGCATCGGCGTGGTCGGCATGCAAACGAACCGCAAGGGATTCTGCGCCATCAGGAGTTCGATCGCTGGTCGAAAAGCCTTTCATGACAATCGCATTGTCCCTCATATGCCCATGCGGTGGGCCAAACATGGTCGGGCCCACGGCGAAGGAGGACTAGCCGACGGTGATCTCTGCACCTGCTGCTGCAACGGCATCATCTGAGGTGGTGGCCGGGATGTCGACGATGTTGTCGGGGGGCATGCACTGGTATTCGCCGTTTCGGTCCATGTCGATATGTGCCATGGGGAAGACCAGGTCGGTGGCCTACAATGGTGCGTCCAGGGTGATGGTGACGTTCTCGGATGTGCCAACAGGTAGCAGGTCGGAGTGTCCGAT
>JAUXMQ010000204.1 GCA_030623125.1 Acidimicrobiia bacterium | reverse complement strand
CCGGGCGCTCAGAGAAAAGCCCGAGGCTTCAATAAACGTCGCGGCAAGACTTGTCGCGGAAGGGTCCGCGGACGGGTTCGTTTCCGCTGGCTCAACAGGAGCAGCCATGGCTGCGGCTGCGATAATCATCGGACGAATCAAAGGTGTTGCGCGTCCCGCGATCGCCACGATATTTCCAACCCCGGGAACACCAACGCTGGTGCTGGACTCCGGCGCCAATACTGACGTGAAACCTGAGCAGCTCGCTCAGTTCGGGATCATGGGCTCGGTGGCGGCCGAGGCGCTGTTCGGCGTGAAGGACCCGCGCGTCGGTCTTCTCTCCATCGGGGAGGAGAAGGGAAAGGGGCGTGACCTGGAGCGAGCGGCCTATGACCTGCTTGAATCCGGCCCGACCAATTTTGTGGGAAATCTCGAAGGTCGGGACATTGCGACTGACAGGGCGGACGTCATCGTCACCGATGGCTTCACCGGCAATGTCTTTCTCAAGACGACGGAAGGGACGGCGAAGCTCGTCAGCCAATATCTGCTGGAGGCTGTTTCGAAGCTGTCGCCGGACGTTCAGGAGCAAGTCTTTCCCGCTCTGGAGGCAGTCTGGGAGATTCTGGATTACGAAACCTATGGTGGTGCACAGCTTCTCGGTGTGAAAGCGGTTGCTGTGATGGCCCATGGGAGCTCGAGCCGGGTGGCTATCTCCAACGCGCTTGCCCTGGCCAGGGACGGCGCTGAGGGCGACCTGGCAGGACGGCTGGCCGAACAGTTGGCATGACTCTCGAAGACAAGCTGCGCTACTCCTTTGCGAACCCTGAACTGCTTCGCCTCGCTCTTACCCATCGGTCGGTCAGCTCAGAGGATCCGTCTCGCAACGACAACGAGCGTCTCGAGTTTCTCGGAGATGCCGTTCTCCAGCTTGTGATCACGGATCTGCTCTACGAGTCGTATCCCCACCTGGCAGAGGGGCAGATGGCAAAGGTCCGCGCCGCCGTCGTCAGTGGTCCCGCCCTCGCGGGAATTGCAAGATCGCTGGACCTCGGGTTGCACATCGAGCTTGCTCCCGGAGAGGAGCGAACGGGTGGTCGCGAGAAGGACTCGATTCTCGCCGACGGTGTTGAAGCGATACTCGGAGCGGTCTATCTCGACGCTGGGATCGACGCTGCTGGCGAGATCATCCTGTCGCTCTGGTCCGACCAGGTTGCTGACCGGGCCAAAAGCCCGGGAATAAAGGACTTCAAGACCCGACTCCAGGAACACTTAGCTCGTGACGACAGAAGACCGGCCTACGAGGTTGAGGGCAGCGGTCCTGACCACAGCCGTCACTTCAAGGCAACTGTCTACGTTGACGGCACCCGATTGGGGTCGGGTGAGGGGCGGTCGAAAAAGGCTGCCGAGCAGTCAGCTGCCGAGGAGGCACTTGCCTTCCTCAGCGAAGGTCCTCGCTGAGGAGGTCCTCCTGGCGTGCCCTCAGGTCTACGTACCAGACTGTGTACATGGCGCCGATGGCGGCCACTATCAGTCCCTGGGCCCCGATACCCAAAGCCGAAACCAACGAGACCCCGCTACCAAGGTCTCCGACCACCGACAGAGGAATCGCCACCAGTTGGATCAGTTGAATCGCCACAGATCCCAGAAGACCGACTAGCAGCAGAAAGCCGAGCGTCGGCCACCATCGTCCTTTCACCAGGCTGATACTTCGTAACAGGGCCTGGATCGGCCCCGCCTTCTCAATGGCTATCACCGCGGTCGTCATGGAGAAGGAGATGAGAACCCAGATGCCGGGGCCGACGAAGGCCAATAGGAGGACCACAGCCAGCAGACTGCTTGTGGCGTTGGGAGTGCCGACTAGTGCGAACGGGACGAGCCAGATCGCCAGACCCAGACTCATGATCGCTCCGATCACGATGAGGGCAACGAGTGCGGCGACAAAACCAACCGCCATGCGACCCAACGCATACCGTCTCGCCGCTCGACCGGAGACTGACCGCCCGGACATGTCCGAGGCAACAATGTGGTGGACGGTCAAATACACGAAGAGTGTGGCGACCGACTGGAGTACCACGGCGATGGCAACCGCACGTATGAACGGTTGCGAAACTTCGAGGAACACATCGGCTGGGAGATTGTTGAGGGCCGCAGGGTCGTCGAACAAAAGCTCGAGAAAGTCGATCGCACCCGTCATCCGGAAGGCGAGAAATGTCACGACGCCGACCGGTATGAAGACGATGAGGGCCGTGGAGGCGAGAGTTTTCCAGGTTCTGGCCAGACTGTTGAGGGCGTCGCCAAGTACCTGGCCAAATTGGCGTGGGACTATCTGCATGGGGATGGGTACCGTAATCCGGCTCTCAATGGAGGCATCTCTGCCCGAACTACCCGAAGTCGAAATCACAAGACGACATCTCGAGAAAGCCATGGTGGGTCGGAAGCTTCAGAGTGTTCGTGTGACTCATGACCGCACTGCCCGCTATAACACAACGACGGATGAGATCGAGTCCCGATTGTCGGGGAGACAGGTGGACTCGGTCGGTCGGCGCGGCAAGTTTCTGGTCGTCGGGTTGAATGACGGCTACACCATGGTCGCCCATCTGGGAATGTCGGGGCGCTTCAGCATTGCCTCCGGCACAGACACAGCGAATCTCGAAGAGGCCCCACACACCCACTTTGTGGCGATACTCGACGACGGCGCCGAGATCAGCTTCATCGATCCCCGGACCTTTGGCTTCATCGCGGTGTTCGATGAGGATGAGCTTGCAGACTCCAATCTCTCCAGACTCGGCCCCGATGCCTGGCTGGATCCCCCGAGTGTCCCAACTCTGATGAAGACTCTGAAGGGTCGAACCGCTCCCATCAAGGCTCTCCTTCTGGACCAGAGGCCGATGGCCGGCCTCGGCAACATCTATGCCGACGAGGCCCTTCATCTCGCCAGGATCCATCCTCGGACACCGGGGGGAGACCTCGACGCAACCGAAGTCGCCCGGTTGCTCGTGGCAATACGAAGAGTCTTGTCTGAGGCGATCGATTGTGGAGGAACCACTCTCGACGATCTGGCCTACCTGCTTCCCGACGGCCAGGCTGGGGACAACCTGGGCCGTCTCGGTGTCTATGCCAGGACAGATGAGCCATGTCTCAGATGTGGCACACCTGTCCAGAGGATCGTTATCAGGGCACGATCAACCCATTTCTGTCCCCGGTGCCAGAGGCTATGACCCAGAGAGCGGTCCATGCGTGGGTCAGCGGCCGGGTCCAGGAAGTCGGCTATCGACAGTCGTGTCGGAGTGTTGCCCGATCGCTCGATCTGGCTGGGTGGGTGCGCAATCTCCCGGACGGGAGGGTCGAGCTGTTTGCTCAAGGGGAAATCGAT
>JAUXMQ010000250.1 GCA_030623125.1 Acidimicrobiia bacterium | reverse complement strand
TCATGGCCCCGGAGGGGACCCGCAAGATGGTCCCCTACTGGAAATCCGGTTTTCTCAAGATTGCCGAGGCCGCCCGGGTGCCCGTCGTGCTCGCCGCGATCGATTTCGGCAGACGGGAGCTGACTATCGGCCCGATGATGGACTACGCGGGGAACACGTCGGCCTTCATGGAGGAGGCTCGCCTTTTCTATGACGACAAGGTTGGGCGGCGTCGGGAGGGCAAGGGTCCGGTCAGAGTTCGTGAAGAAGTCTCATGACCGTTCCGCCAGTCTTCTGAACTCGTCACTGGATACGCGGGTGCTCCGTCCGAACCTGACCAACTCCCGCCCAAATCGCTCCCGGACTGCGTCGACACTCTCATCGATCGACCCGCGGCGAAGGGCCTCGGCGCTTCCTGCACGCAGAACGTCGCCGCCGTCAATGTCGAGTTCGAGCTGTAGAAACTGGTCGGTTGTCAGATTCGATACGGACAATCCGATCAACGTAACCGGATCACCCTCGGCGGTCTCCAAAGCACGGCGCACCAACTCGGTGCCAAGGTTGGCTAGCGCGGCGGTCGAAGACGTCGCGGAGGACAGGGTATGACTTCGCGAAACAAGTCTCGGTCCCGGGAACCGTACGCGCACGGAGAGAGTCGAGCCTGAGCGGTCCTTGGCTCTGAGTCGACGGCCGATCCTGTCGGCCAGACCGAGGACGACTACCGACATCTCGTCGAGGTCGCGGAGTCCACTTCCCAGGGCCTGTTGACTCCCGACACTTCCCGCCCGTCGCCCACCCCGGACCGGTCGCGGATCCTGATTCCTGGACAGGGCCCGCAGAGCCCCGGAAGTACCCGGCCCCAAAACCGGAGCCAAGGTGCTGGAGTCGATTTCGGAGAGCTCCCCGATCGTGCCTATGCCAAGCCGGTGAAGACGCGATGCGGTGACTCGCCCAACACCCCACAATGCCTCGACCGGCAGGGGATGAAGAAACGCCAGCTCGGTGCCAAAGTCCACGAGGACGAGACCATCGGGCTTGGCGCGAGCTGAGGCGATCTTCGCCAGAAACTTGGTGGATGCCACCCCGACCGAGAGCGGCAGTCCCACCTCGCTCCGGACCCTCCGCCGCAGCTCACGGGCGATACTTGACGGTGTTCCCAGCAGGTGAGCGGTGCCCGACACATCGAGAAAGGCCTCATCGATGGAGATCTGCTCGACCAGCGGGGTGGAGTCTTCGAAGATCGCCATGACCTGGGCGGACAGCTCGAGATAGCGGCCAAAGGTTCCCTCGACAACCACCGCACGAGGACACAGCCGAAGGGCATCGCGTGTCGACATCGGAGCCTTCACTCCGAAGGCACGGGCTTCGTAGGAGGCGGCTACCACGACTCCCCCACCCACCAGGACAGGCTTGCCTGCCAGCGCCGGGTTGAGCAGCTGCTCAACGGAGGCATAGAAGGCGTCGAGATCGGCGTGGAGGATGGTTGGCTCCATGTTCAGGGATCCTGCCGGGAGGGTGGGACAGAACCAGCCCGAAGAGTTAGACGGCTGCCCTTCCGACCAGCTTCTTCAACGCTCCACGGTCGACTTTGCCCAAATGTGTGAGTGGCAACTCATCTATGAAGTAGACCTGGCGTGGGTGCTTGTAGGCCTCGAGATGTTCGAGGACCCAGTCGATCAGATCTTGCTCTGTTACTTCACCGACCCGCACGACAAATGCGACAGGCCGTGCCAAGTCGGCCTCGTCGCCCACAGCGATTACCGCGCACTCCTGAACCGCATCGTGGTCGAGAAGCATCGACTCCACCTCCTGGGGGCGGAACCACTTGCCTTTGACCTTTATGGCGTCGTCGGCCCGGCCCCGATGCGTCACATAACCTTCCTCATCGATCGAGACCAGGTCCCCTCCGACAAACCAGTCGCCACGAAAAGCATCCTCGGTCTTCTCGGGCTCCTCCCAGTAGCCAAGCCCCAACGAGTCGCCACGTACCCAGAGACGACCGACTTCGTTGGCGGGGACCTCCGTGCCGTCGTCGTCGCAAACCTTGATCTCAAACCCCGGCACCACCTTGCCCAAGGTTCCGGGTCGTACGTCGCCAACCGTGTTCGTGATGAAGACGTGCCACATCTCGGCCGTCCCCAGACCGTCGAGTAGCTCGCATCCGAACGTGTCCTTCCATTGGCGATAGAGGGTCTCCGGCAAGGCTTCCCCCGCTGAGGTGGCGAATCGCAATGACGATAAGTCTTGGCTGTCCGCATCGGAATGGGAGAGCATCTGGTTGATCGCCGACGGCACGTTCACGAGAACCGTCGGATGATGTTGGGCGATGCGCGAGAACAGAGCGTCTGGAGTGGGATGGTCATCGAAGAGAACAGCAGAGGCCCCCACCGAGAAAGGGAAAAGGAGATTCGACCCGGTGGCGTACCCAAAATAGAGCTTGGGCACCGACATGGTGACATCATTCTCGGTGAGCCCCAGCGCCCCCTGACCATAAAGTCTCGTGGTGTTCACCAGACTCTTGTGGCTCTGCACCGCGGCCTTGGGAGTCCCGGTGGTCCCGCCTGAGAAAAGCCAGATCGCCGCGTCGATCGAAGCCGTTGCCGCGGTGTCGATGGATATCTCGGGAGGCTCGAAATCATCGGACACTTCGATCACTTCCGGTGCCCACTCACCGACCGAATCTCGGAAATGAGCCAGATGTTGGCGATGCACGATCGTCACTGCCGCCCTCGACCCATCAACGATGGCAGTCATCGCCTCCACGGTGAGACCGGGGTTGAGCATCACAACCAC
>JAUXMQ010000031.1 GCA_030623125.1 Acidimicrobiia bacterium | reverse complement strand
TGGGCCGATCGGAGCTCAATGAGTTGATCGAATCCGCGTTGGTCTACGCGGGTCGCGCTGAAAAGGGGGAGACATCTGGTGATCAATTGTCCGGTCGGGCCGTGGCGCTGATGTTCTTCGAGCCTTCCACGCGCACCCGTCTCTCGTTCGAGCTCGCCGTCAACCGTCTCGGAGGCGCTCTGATGACTTTCGAGCCGGACACCGCCTCGACCAAGAAGGGGGAGTCTTTGAGAGATACGGCGCTGACGGTGACAGCCATGGGCGCAGACATCCTCGTTGTGAGGCATTCCGAGGCCGGTGTCCCTGACGCCATACACGACTGGACCGGCGTGCCCGTGGTGAACGCCGGTGATGGCGCTCATGAACATCCAACACAGGCGCTTCTCGACGTCGTGACGCTTCATCGACGCTTTGGGTCGCTTCAGGGCCTGCGTATGGGCATTGTCGGGGATATCCGACAGAGTCGGGTCGCCGGAAGCCTGTTTCATGCGATGCCGGTTCTCGGTGTCGACTCCGTTCTGATCGGCCCCGAATCCCTTCTCCCCGAACGTGAGCCAGACGGTTTTGAGATGTCAACCGACCTCGACAGCCATCTCGGTGACCTGGATGTTCTGTATCTGCTGAGAGTGCAGCGGGAAAGAGGCACCCTGATCCCTGACGACTACATCGAGCGGTTCCGGGTCGACCCAGAGAGAGCGGCCGCCATGAAGCCGGAGGCGGTTGTGATGCATCCGGGCCCGATCAATCGTGACGTCGAGATCACCGGAGATGTCGCCGACGGCCCTCGTTCGCTCATCCTGAGTCAGGTGGCCAACGGCGTGCCGACCCGGATGGCTGTGCTCGCAGCGCTCAAGGATGGAATCACATGATTCTGATCAGAGGTGGCGATGTGTTCTCAGACAGCGGTTTTGAAGTCAAGGACGTGCTGATCGACGGTGAACGGATTGCGGCCGTAGGAGCTGTTGATGTCGAAGGGGTCATCGAGGTCGTGGATGCCTCCGGCTGTCTGGTGGGTCCCGGTTTTGTCGACATGCACACCCATCTCCGCGATCCGGGCCATACATGGAAGGAGGACATCGCCTCAGGGTGCGCCGCGGCTGCTGCCGGTGGCTTCACGGCGGTGGTGGCGATGCCCAACACCGATCCCCCTCTCGACGAGGCGAGGATTGTCAAAGAGGTGGTGCGCCGTGGACATGAAACCGGTCTGGTCGAGGTTGCCGTTGCCGCCGCCATCACCCATGGCCGTGCCGGTATGCTCCCGTCCGACGTAGAGGATCTCTACGAGTGTGGGGTGAGGATCTTCACAGACGACGGGGACTCCGTCGCCGATGCCGCCGTTCTGCGTTCGGTGATGATGCGGATAGCTGCTCTTCCCGGCGCCGTCGTCGCACAGCATGCCGAGGATGCGTCGATGACCGTGAACGGGCACATCCACGAGGGATCGATGTCGACTCGTTTGGGCGTCGGTGGGTTGTCCGCCGAAGCGGAGGTCGATGTGGTCAAACGTGACCTCGACCTCGTTCGCGAGACCGGAGCCCGCTATCACTGTCAGCACGTATCGGCAACAGGGACGATCGAATTGATCCGTCACGCCAAGGCGGAGGGTCTGGTTGTCACGGCAGAGGTGACGCCCCACCATCTCTCCTTTGACGAAACGGCAGTGGCGGATCTCGACACCGATTTCAAGATGTACCCACCCCTCCGGTCCGGTGATGACCGGAGGGCCCTCAGAGAGGCCTTGAAAGACGGAACTATCGATGTGGTGGCGACCGACCACGCACCCCATGCTCCCGAAGAGAAGGCTGTGACGTTCGAAGAGGCGCCACGGGGGGTCATCGGTCTCGAAACGGCTGCCGCTGTTGTATCGGAAGTCGTCGGAGATCCGAGACGGATGTTCGAGACGCTGAGCCTCAAGCCGGCCTTGATCGCAGGTCTCAGAGATCAGGGTCGCCCCATTGCCGTCGGCGAGCCGGCGAACATCGTCGTTTTCGATCCACGCCAGGAGTGGACTCCTGGGACGTTCGTTTCCAGATCGTCGAACAGTCCCTACAAAGGTCATCGTTTGAAGGGGCGCCCTCTGGTCACGGTGCACAACGGAAGAATCGTCTACAGCCTGATTGGAGCCACATGAGAGGAAGAGTGCCGGCATTGCTGGCCACAGCAGACGGTGAGGTGTTTCGAGGGAACTCGGTCGGCGTAGCCGGTGTCGTCACCGGGGAGGCTGTTTTCAACACATCGATGACGGGCTACCAGGAAATATTGACCGACCCTTCATATGCGGGCCAGGTTGTCGTGATGACCTCCCCTCATATCGGCAACTACGGAGTCGTCGAATTCGATGCCCAGTCTTCGGGGCCGGCCGTCTCCGGATTCGTCATGCGATCTCTGTCCCGAAGAGACTCGAGCTGGAGATCGGAGGGCAGTCTCGCCGACTACCTGCAGCATCATGACGTCGTTGCCGTAAGTGATGTCGACACCCGCCGGCTGACCCGACACATACGAGATCGAGGCGCCATGCCGATCGCCATGGGCTCCGACGTCTCCGAAGCTGACTTGATCGACATGGCGGCAGATGCTCCAACTATGCGAGGCCAGGATCTGGCTTTGCAGGTCACCACACATGAGCCATACCGGCTTGACGCCGAAGTGGACAGGAAAGGCCTCGTGGTTGCCATTGACCTCGGACTGAAGAAGGACATCCTTCGCAACCTGACCAGCCGCGGATTCGAGGTTGAGGTCGTTCCTGCGACAACGAAGGCTGAGACGATTCTCGCCATGTCCCCAGACGGGGTCTTCGTTTCCAACGGACCGGGCGATCCGGAACCCCTGACAGTGACGACCGAATGCCTGCGAGGACTGGTTGGCAAAAGGCCTCTGTTCGGCATCTGTCTTGGTCATCAGGTCCTCGGGCTTGCCGTCGGCGCTTCAACGTTCAAACTCCCTTTTGGCCATCACGGCGGAAATCATCCGGTGCGACGTCTCGATGACAACCGTGTCGAGATCACGGCCCAGAATCACGGCTTTGCCGTCGATCTGTGGTCGATGACCGACGATGACCCGATTGAGAGGGAAGGACTCATCGAACGACGTCTTCTGCCGGAGACGGTGGAGACACCATTCGGGCGTCTTCGTCCATCACGCCAGAATCTGAATGATGGGACTCTGGAGGGAATGGTTCTCGAGGAGATCCCGGCATTCTCCGTCCAATACCACCCTGAGGCCGCCCCCGGCCCCGGAGACGCCCGAGGGTTGTTCGACGACTTCGTCCGGTTGATGGAAGAGGCACATTGATGTCTGCCCGAAAGGACATCAGATCGATCCTCGTGATCGGCTCGGGACCGATTGTGATCGGCCAGGGGTGTGAGTTCGATTACTCGGGCACACAGGCGGCCAAGGTTCTGAGGGCCGAGGGCTATCGCGTCATCCTCGTCAATTCGAATCCCGCGACGATCATGACCGACCCCGAGTTCGCTGACGCCACATACATCGAGCCGATCACACCCGAGGTGGTAGCCGAAGTGATCGCCCGGGAGCGTCCGGACGCATTGCTGCCGACGCTTGGCGGACAGACCGCCCTAAACGTCTCGGTCGAGCTGGCTCGCAGCGGGGTCCTCGAGCGTCACGGGGTCGAGATGATTGGCGCCGACCTGGAAGCGATCAACAAGGCCGAGGATCGTGGAAAATTCAAAGAGACAATGGAGGCGGTTGGTCTCGAGGTTCCTCGCGCCGGATATGCCAGATCGATGGCTGATGCGTTGAACATCGCCAAAGAGATCGGCTACCCGGTGATGGTGCGCCCGTCGTTCATCCTCGGGGGCAGTGGCACCGGAATCGCGGACACCGAGGAGCAACTGCTCGACGTAGCCCGGGAGGGTCTGACGGTGTCACCTGTCGGAGAGATCCTGGTGGAGGAGTCTGTGCTGGGCTGGAAGGAGTACGAGCTGGAGATCATGCGCGATGGCGCCGGTAACGCGGTGATCGTCTGCGGGATCGAGAACTTCGACCCCATGGGCGTTCACACCGGGGACTCGATCACGGTGGCTCCCATCCAGACCCTGTCCGATCGCGAGTACCAGGAAATGCGGGACGAGGGGATCAAGGTTCTTCAGGTAATAGGTGTTGAAACCGGTGGCTCCAACGTGCAGTTCGCGGTGGATCCCAAGACGGGCCGGCGACTGGTCATCGAGATGAACCCTCGGGTGAGCAGATCATCTGCCCTTGCCTCCAAGGCGACCGGATTCCCCATCGCCAAGATCGCCGCCCTCCTAGCCGTTGGCTACACGCTCGATGAGATACCCAACGACATCACGGGAGCGACTCCCGCGTCCTTCGAGCCGGCACTCGACTATGTCGTCGTGAAGATCCCGAGATTCGACTTTGCCAAGTTCCCCTCGGCGCCAAAGAGGCTGGGCACGTCAATGAAGAGCGTCGGTGAGGCAATGGCGATAGGCCGCACCTTCCCGGAGGCTCTTCAGAAAGCTTTGCGAAGCCTCGAGAACGGGCGGGCCGGGCTAAACGCTGACCCGCCGGAGGATCGGGTCGTTTCTCTCGACGATGACGAACTGATGGAGATGGTGAGGGTGCCCACACCGGATCGGGTCTTTGCCATGGGTGAGGCGTTGCGTCGCGGATGGACCGTCGACGACGTATCGGAACTGTCGATGGTCGATCCCTGGTTCGTGGACCAGATGAGTGAGATAGTCGAGGTCCGCGAAGAGCTCGAAACGTCCACCGACGTCGACATTCTGGCTGAGGCCAAGAGATACGGCTTCTCCGATCGTCAGATCGCCCATCTGTGGGGTCGCGAAGAGATTGATGTGCGGGAGCTGAGGAAATCGGCGGGCATAGTTCGCACATTCAAGACCGTGGACACCTGCGCCGCTGAGTTCGGGGCGCTGACGCCATACATGTACGGCACCTTCGAAGAAGAGAGCGAAGTCAGGCCATCCGAGAAGCCGCGTGTCCTGGTCCTCGGATCCGGACCCAACCGCATCGGACAGGGGATCGAGTTCGACTATTGCTGTGTGCATGCGAGTTTTGCACTGGGAGACGCCGGCTATGAGACGGTCATGATCAACTGCAATCCCGAGACAGTTTCGACCGATTACGACACATCTGATCGTTTGTACTTCGAACCTCTGACCACAGAGGATGTGCTTGCCGTCATCGACGCCGAGAAGCCCGAGGCGGTGATTGTCCAGCTTGGAGGCCAGACGCCCCTCAATCTCGCCGAGGAACTCGCCGACAACGGGGTGGTCATTGCGGGAACTTCGCCCGCATCGATCGCTCTTGCCGAAGACCGGGAGCAGTTCGCCGAGATCTGTCGCAATCTCGGGCTCAAACAACCGCCTGCCGGCTCGGCAACATCGGCTGCCGAGGCTGACGACGTCGTGGATCAGATTGGCCTGCCGGTGATGGTCCGGCCCTCGTTTGTTCTCGGAGGGCGCAAGATGAAGGTGATCTACAGCCCGGAAGAGCTGGGCGCCTACGTAAGAGAGATCTACGGGGAGGGCGATCCCGAGGTTGTCTCCAATCCGATTCTGATCGACCGCTTCCTCGAGTCGGCGGTGGAGGTGGACGTCGATGGGGTATTCGACGGGCACGAGCTTTTGGTAGGAGGAGTCATGGAGCATGTCGAGGAGGCCGGGATCCACTCCGGCGACTCAGCATGTGTCACCCCGCCACCGACCCTTTCGGACGAGGCGCGCAAGGAGATACTGAGGGCCACCGGGGAGCTGGCATCCGCACTTGCCGTCGAGGGCCTCATCAACATCCAGTTCGCGGTAAAAGGTGATGACGTATACGTCCTCGAGGTAAACCCGAGGGGAAGTCGAACCGTGCCCTTCATCTCCAAGGCGAAGGGGATCCCGCTCGCCCGTATCGCCGCCAGAGTCATGATGGGTTCCACAATCGAGGAACTTCGGTCCGAAGGCCTGATCCCCGAAGCGCGGGTCGGCTCCGATTTCGTCGCGGTGAAAGAGGCCGTTCTCCCCTGGGACCGCTTTCCTGAGGAGGATTCGATTCTCGGTCCGGAGATGAGAGCGACGGGTGAAGTGATGGGGATCGGTTCCGATGTGGGTGTCGCCTACGGCAAGGCGCTGCTTGGCGCAGGTCATGTGCTGGCCGATCGAGGAAGGGTGTTTCTATCGTTTGCAGATAGAGACAAGCCGATGGGTCTTGCCGTTGCTCAGGCTTTCACCCTGCTCGGTTTTGACCTGGTCGCAACCAAAGGCACGGCGCGGTTTCTCCACCACCATGCGATCGAAGCCGAGGCTGTGAACAAGATCGGCGAGGGCTCTCGGGACATAGGCGAGAGGCTCGAGAACGGTGAGGTCCAGTTGGTCGTCAACACGCCCCGCGGCGGGAGAGCGCGTTCAGACGGAAGAAAGATCCGTCTCTCCGCCCGGCGACATGCCGTTCCATGCGTCACGACCATTCAGGGTGGGCTGGCGGTGGCCCGAAGTTTGCGGGCAGGCCCGGGTGCCATCAACCGTCCGAGGAGCTTGCAGGAATGGCATCGAGGTCGTTAGCCACCTCCGTCGGAGGGTTAGCCCTCAGATCCCCTCTGATAGCCGCGTCTGGAACCGTCGGATCTGTTTGGGAGTGGGCCGAAGTGGCGGACGTTCGACCCTATGGGGCCGCGGTGGCCAAATCGGTCGCTCCGGAGGCGTGGCAAGGACGGCCGGCTCCCCGACTGGCTCCGACCACCACAGGAATGCTGAACGCCGTCGGGATACAGAACCCGGGTATCACCAACTGGGTTGACGCCATGGAGCCGCGCATCCCCAAACTTCGGGTCCCGGTTTGGGGATCCGCTGTCGCAGGTGTCGCCGACGGCTTCGCCCTCGTGGCAGAGGGTCTGGTTTCGGCCGGGGTCACCGCTGTCGAAGTCAACCTCTCCTGTCCGAATCTGGAGGATGGGGAGATGTTCTCCTTCACAGCAGACCGGAGCCGTGACGTGATCACGGCTGTGAGCGAAGCCGTCGACGTCCCGGTCGGCGCCAAGCTGTCACCCAACACACCCGACATCGTCGGTGTGGCCGGAGCATGTCGTGATGCTGGTGCTGCCTTTGTCGTCCTCACGAACACCGCATTCGGGTTTGGGCTGTCGGTCTCAGATCGAAGGCCTTTGCTCTCGGGCGGGGTTGGTGGATACAGCGGTCCAGGGCTGAAACCGCTCTCGCTTCGCTGCGTATACGAGGTTGCCAGGGAATTTCCGGACCTGGGGATCGTCGGCTGCGGAGGAATCTCAACGGGCGCAGACGTTGTGGAATATCTCATCGCCGGAGCATCGGCGGTCGAGCTCGGGACCGTCCATCTCGCTGAGCCAAAGGCGGGGATCCGGATAACGAAGGAGTTGGTGGAGCTCATGGCAAGACTCGGAGCCGAAAGTGTGGTCGACCTGGTGGGGACGGTCGAGACGTGGTGAATCCGATTCTGGTGGCTCTCGATGTTCCCAGTCTGACTCAGGCCGAAAGCATGGCCCGGTCCCTCAAGGGCCATGTCGGGGGATACAAAGTGGGTTTGGAGCTCCTCATGGGTGAAGGGCCCGAGTCTGTTTCCCGAATAGCCAAGATCGGGCTGCCGGTGTTTGCCGATGCCAAGCTTCTCGACATCCCGAACACCGCCGAGCGAGCTGCCCGGCAGTTAGCGGCTCATGGTGCTCGGTGGGTCACCGCTCATGCATCAGGCGGCAGCCAGATGATCGAGGCGGTTGCGTCGGGGCTCATCGCCGGGTCGGAAGACGGGAAAGCGGGCGTCCTTGGTGTCACCGTCCTCACTTCGCTCGACCAGAACGATCTCGCGGCTTTGGGCGTGTCTGACTCCGTCCAGAACCACTCTGTCGAGCTTGCTCGACTCGTCAGGAATGCCGGAGCTGAAGGTGTTATCTGCTCACCCCTGGAGGTGGGCGCTTTGAAGGTGCTGTTCCCGGGGTTTCTTGCGGTAACTCCGGGCATCCGGCCAGCCGGGTCAGACCAGGGCGACCAGAAGCGCACAGCCACCCCGGTCGAGGCGCTCCGTGCCGGAGCCGACTTCATCGTTGTGGGAAGAGCCATCACCGGGGCATCGGACCCGGTTGCGTCGGCGGCGTCCATCGTGGATTCATTACGTGCCGCAGAGCTCTTCTAGCGGGGTAGCCGTCCCCGGCTGATTGCTCTGGCTATGGTCGCTGGTGATGTCTGGCGCAGCCCGGACAAGAGCGAGGAGTCACACAAGCATGGCACAGCCACCACAGCTGACCCAAGAGCAGCGAATGAAGGCCCTTGAGAAGGCCGCCGAAGCACGACGGGTTCGAGCCGAGGTCAAGGAGCTTCTCAAGACGGGTTCCATGACACTCTCCGAGCTATTCGACAAGGCCGAGGCCGAGGAGCTTTTGGCCGGGTTGAAAGTGGCGTCCCTCATCGCGGCGATGCCAGGCACGGGGAAGATAAAGGCCAAGCGTCTCATGGAATCGATCGGGATCGCTGAGAATCGGCGAATCCGAGGTCTGGGAGACAGACAGAAAGCGGCGTTGCTCGCAGAGTTCTCCTAGTGCTCTCCAACGGAAGTACGGTCGCAT
>JAUXMQ010000246.1 GCA_030623125.1 Acidimicrobiia bacterium | reverse complement strand
TGGACGACCTGTTGCCAGCCGAAGCCGGACGTTGGAGCCATGAGCACGGCACACCCGGTCACGGACGAGATCATGTCCTCCCCGCCCTCATCTCGCCGTCGATCGTCATTCCGGTTCAGGAGGGTCGGATGATCCTCGGAACATGGCAGTCGGTGGTGCTGGTCGACACCAACGTGGACAACCCGGTGCGAAGAGTGCGTCTGTCATTCATCCCCGGCTAAGCCCAAGAACTGTCTAACCCGAGTCGCCCTGTTCTCTGCCCAATCGCTGATGGACCTCGACTGCCGAGATGGTGTTGGGGTAGAAGTTCCCCTCACCGATGCGTCCGATCAGACCGTACGCGCGGAGGCGGTCCTTCACAACGCCCTTGAGCCCGGCGAAGGCGAACGCCACATTCTTGGCCTCGAGATCGTCGAGCACATCACCAAGAATCTCCGCACCTGTCGTATCTATGTCGGTAATGGCATTGCCCACCACGACGATTCTCTCGATCGGCCTGTCGGCAGTTCTCAGCATCTCTTGGAGTCGCCTCCCAAACCGAGGCGCGTTGGCAAAGAACAACGGCGCGTCGAATCGGATTATGAGAAGCCCCGGAACCACCTTGGCCTCGGGATGCCGATCCCTGTCGTGATACCCGGCGACACCTTCGACCTTTGCGAGCTCGGTGCTGTGTGGAAGCCAGGACTTGCGGACGAAATTGGCAAGCGACAGAACGATGGCAAGAGCTATCCCTTCGAGAATTCCCAGCAGCAGCACGCCCAAGAATGCACCGAGCGAAAGTAGAAACTCCGAACGTCGTGCCCTGAGCAGCCATAGGGTGCCAGCCCAGTCAAAGAGTGCGAACGAAGCGGTGATGACGATGGCCGCAAGGGTCGCCGACGGCATCTCAGCAACCAAGCCTGGAAACACCACGATGATCACGACCACTCCTGCCGCGGCTATCAAACCGGCAAGCTGAGTGCGAGATCCCACCGCCATTGCCACTGCGGTGCGGGACGAACTGGCGCTGGTGGGGAACCCCTGGAAGACACCCGAAAGAAGATTCGCTGCTCCAAGGGCCTTGATCTCGCTGTTGGGATCCACCCGGACTCCGGACTTGAGAGCCGTGGCCGTGGATAGAGCGCCAGTGTCGGCAAAGGAGACCAGCGCCACTGCCACCGCTCCTCCGACAAGGGCAGGCAGCATGTCGATGTCCACGCCCGGAAAGGTGAGAGGGGGCAGCCCGGTCGGGATATTCCCAACCGTCTTGACACCCTTGTCCACCAGGTCGAACAGGGCAACGGCCACGATGGATCCCCCTGCGGCGAAGATCACACCAGGGATTGTCCTACTCACCCGACGCAGTCCCACGATCAGCAGAACGCTTCCGACCGAGAGGGCCAAAGCGGCCGGCACCACCTCACCGGCGGCCACTCCCGAGACCGTTGCGGTGAGGACGTCGACAGTGGACCCTCCTTCTACCGAAAACCCGAGGGCCTTTGGCAGTTGGGATATCAAAACGATCACCGCGATGCCGTTGAGGTATCCGATTCGGATGGGTTTGGACAGAAGCTCAGTGATCGCACCGACACGGAGGTAACCGGCGGCAATGCACACCAGACCGGTGATGATGCTCAAAGCGGATGCGAGCACCACCGCCGTGGCCGGGTCACCAGCCGCAAGCGGCAGGATCACCACCGCGATTACCGGAGCGAGAGAAGAGTCAGGCCCGAGAACAAGCTGCCTGTTGGGGCCAAACACCGAGTATGCGATTAGGGCGGCGATTGTCGTGTAGATGCCGGTTACCGCCGGCAGACCGGTGAGCTCTGCATAGGCCATGCCCTGGGGCACCAGCATCGAGGCCAACACCAGACCAGCGACCAGGTCGAATCTGAGATACCGGCGCTGATATGTCCGAAACATCCCGACGATCGGGATGAAGTCATGTTTTCGGGTATGGGTGCTCAAGCGATCCTGAAACTATAAAAGCTCGGCCACCAGCTTTCGCCAAGGTGGCGTCGATCACGCCGACCGGTATCCTCGCACCATGCTGAGCCAACGTTTCGAACAGCTGTTTCGCCTTCTCCTCGTAGCCTTCGTTCGCTACGACGACGTGACCCGGGATGCTCATCACGTGGTCGACCTGGCAGTTGCCCGAAGCGACCTGGATGGGCTTCGATCAGCCATTGCCAAAGAACGACATCTGGTGATGGGTCTGGGCCGTTCAAGTGTCAGAGATCAGGCATGGCGGGATCAATCGGCGGCTGCTCGCTCGGAACTGTTCACCCTGGCTCACACTTCAAACTGACCTCGCCCATTGAGGTCTGTGGATAACCAGATAGCCTCATCGCTGTCATGAATCGTCAACTCTTCCCCCAAAACGTCATTGCGATGATCTGGGACTTCGACAAGACCCTGATCCCGGGGAACATGCAGGGCCCACTGTTTCGGCACTACGACATGGACGAGGCCGAGTTCTGGCGCGAAGTCGACGGGCTCGACGCGTTCTACCGTAGCCACGGATCTCGCCTGATCCAGAGGGACCACCTCTACCTGAACCACATCCTCACCTATGTCCGGGAGGGCCGAATGCCTGGACTCAGTAACGCCCTTCTGCGGGAATTGGGCTCCGGAATCGAGTTCTACACCGGAATGCCGGACTTCCTCGAACTGATCAGGAAGACGGTCGAAGCCGAGCCGCGCTTCGCCGAGCATCAGATCCGGGTCGAGCACTACGTTGTCTCGACCGGGCTCCGGGAGATGATTCTCGGTTCAGCCGCGGCATCACAGATCGAGCACGTCTGGGCTTGTGAGTTCACCGAGCTCGT
>JAUXMQ010000156.1 GCA_030623125.1 Acidimicrobiia bacterium | reverse complement strand
GGTGGCGGGACCGGCGGCGACGCCGAAGGGGGTGTCGAGTTCCACCCCGTACTTCTCGATCCGATAGCGATGGTCCGGCCTGGGGACGAAGAAGGCCGACCTGGGAATTCCGAACAACGCGTCCTTCTGCTCCAATTCGGTGAAGACCCAATCGGTGAGCTGTTCCATCGAGATCGGCTGGAAACGATCGGACATGACTAGAGCCGTGCGTGCAGACGAGCCGCCTGCTCGGATGCCTTGGCCCGGATTTCGGCCGGGTCCACCCTGGTCGGCTTTCCGTCTGCAAGTAGGACCTGACCATCGATCTTCACCTCGAGCGGCCTGACTCCCGGCGTGAAGGCGAGATGCCAGGGGTCCATCGGGTCGTACGACCAGATGACCTCGTCGCTGCGTGCTTCGGGCACGATGTCCCAGCCCGTCTCCAGCCACGACCAGGCATCATCCGGTCCGCATGTGACGTCGACGGAACGCTCCATGACGTAGGCGATCCGAAACGACTCGATCATGTTGGCCCCGATCCCATCGGTGCCCAAGGCCACTGGATTGGAGAATCGCGCCGGGTTCGCATAGCCGACGGCGTTGTTCAGATTCGAGCGAGCGTTGTGAAGGATGGTCCCCTTCAGAGAGTGGTCCGTGGGCAGGTGAACACAGTGAGCGAGGAGCCAACTATCACGAGTGAGACCTTTGAGCTTTTGGGGAGCATCGATGTCACCCACCCCCTCTGCGACGTGTATGTGAACGCCGACGCCGAGGTCGTCAGCAAGCCTGGCAGCGGCATCGAGTGACTCCTGACTGCAGGTGAAAGTGGCATGGATGCCGACCAGCCCGGGTCCACCCGCCTTGATGAAGCGCTCATTCTCGGCGAGTCCGCGCCGAGCCCCATCGGCGCCGTGCCGGTCTGTGATCCCGTACGCGGTGAGTACTCGAACCCCTACCTCGTCGCAGGCGTCGGCGATCACATCGAGACTTCCCTCTATCGCATTAGGGGATTCGTGATGGTCGACGATGGCGGTGGTGCCGCTCTCGAGAGCCTCCAGTGCACCGAGCATCGCGGACCAGCGAATCATTTCGAGATCAAGTGCGGCATCGAGACGCCACCAGATCTGCTCCAACACTTCCTGAAAACTGGCTGCGGTTTTCGGTGGCGCCGGCATGCCTCGTGCCAGTGTGGAGTAGAGATGATGATGGGCGCAAACCAGACCGGGTGTCGTCGCAGTCACGGTCCGACCCTATAACGTTGATGACATGGATGTCACCCTTGATCTTCTCTTCATCTTCCTCCTCCGTCTGATCAGCGTTGGAATGTCCACGGTCAGGATTGTCCTGCTGGGGCGGGGTCGTCGGGGACCGGCAGCTCTTCTCGGTTTCTTCGAGTCGCTGATCTGGGTGTTTGTCGTTGCCAGGGTTCTCGACGGACTCGACGACCCTCTACGAATGGTTGCCTTCGCAGCAGGATTTGCCGCTGGCACTTACGCGGGCTCGATCGTGGAAGAGTGGCTGGCGCTGGGTCAATCGATGGTTCGTGTCATCGCCCCGGTCGAATCGACTCCGGTTGCCGGGGTACTGCGCAAAAAGGGGATCGGCGTCACAGTCATCAACGGTGACGGCCGGGACGGCGAGGTCAGAGTCACTTTTTGCGTTGTCCCCCGCAAAGACGTCGCTGCCATCCTGCGGCTGATAAGAGAGACAAATCTCGAGGCATATGTAACGGTGGATCAGACGACATCGGTCGACCTGACCCACATCAAGTCCTGACAGGCATCTCCCTATGGGTACACAACGATCGACACCGCGACGTAGTGCACGGTGAATGCGGCGATCGTCAGGGAGTGGAACACTTCATGGAATCCGAACCATCGTGGCCAAGGGTCAGGACGCTTCAGGCCGTAGACCACCGCCCCAGCGCTGTACAACACTCCACCAACGGCGATCAACAGCACCGCGGTGACTCCGGCGCCGGCTATCAGTGCGGGTAGAAAGAAGATAGCTACCCACCCGATGCCAACGTAAACCGATGTGTACAGCCATCGAGGTGCGCCGATCCAGAACACCCTGAAGATCACTCCTGCCAGCGCGCCGACCCACACGATCAACAGCAAGGTCTGGCCCTTGCCCGGCGGTAGAGAGAGAACCGCGAACGGTGTATAGGTACCGGCAATGATCAAGTAGATATTGGAATGGTCCATCCGTCGCAGCAATCCCCTGACGCGGGGAGACCACGACCCCCGATGAAACAGGGCGCTGGTTCCGAACAGGAGGGCGGCGGTCGTCGCGAATATGGCGGCCGAGATCTGGGCCTCAGGAGTCTCCGCCTGCATGACGAGCACGATGCCGGCGATGACGGAGATAGGGAACATCACCGCATGAAGCCACCCTCGCAACCTCGGCTTTTGGATATGAGGAGGTGCTACCTCGCTGTCAACCACACCTGCAATCTATGACCTCGACGACGTCTGCATCGAACCTGCCGGCACCTGCTCTGAACCAGTGTCGACCGACTTACTTGCCCGATGCTCGAGGCGGTCAGCGATCGTCATGGCCGCGATGCCGTAGCCAAAGGCGAACACAGCAAACATCGGGATATTGACCCAGGGACCGCCACCCAACTCGAAGAACTCCTCACGTAAGCCGGAGTCCATCAAAAGCAACGTCATCTCGAATGTCCCGAGAACCACACCGGCAATCACCACGGATGCAATGGAAGCGGCCTTGCGAATCAGGTTGCCGACGATCCCCATCACTCCACCGAGTATCCCGCCGATTCCCACAATGATGAAGAAGGTGCCTCCAACGGAGAACTCAGGCGTACGGATCGGATCCATGATCGCCACCACCCTCATGGCAACCCGGAAACCGGGCCCCATGATCAAGGCGCCCGCGATCACACCCCCGGCAAGGCCGAATGCCACGGTTTTCCAGAACCCATCGGTGAGCCACCATGCGAGCGCCGCGGCGGCCACCAGCAGGGGCAATGCGATAGCCGGGATCAGAACGTCTTGCGTCGCCAAGATCACAGCCGAAACCACCCCCAAAGCGGCCACTCTTCCTTGCCATGTCACAATTCACCCTCCTCGGTGTATTACCCCTACAGACGAAGGACGACCGCGATTGGGTGACGCAGCCGATAGATGTGTGGATACGAGGCATGGAACCTGATGTTCTCGGGATACCGACCCGACGTCGTATCAGGCCAAACCAACGCTCTCGCGAACCGCGGCCATCGTCCCCTTGGCCATCTCGCGGGCTCTGGATGCGCTCGAGGCCATCACTTCGGCGACCTCAGCATCGGATAAGGCCTCGTATGCGTCGCGGATCGGCTTGATCCCTTCCGCAATCGATTCACCTACGGCAACCTTGAAAGCCCCATAACCCGATTCGCCGTACTCCGATACCAGGTCATCGATCGACCTCCCGCTGAAAAAGGAGAACATCTCCAACAGGTTCGAGATGCCCGGCTTGTTCTCCCAATCAAACGCCACTTCGGTTCCGGTGTCGGTGACCGCCGACTTCACCTTCTTCATGATCTGGTCGGTGCTGTCCGTGAGCAAGATCCGTGACTTCGGGCTCGGGTCCGACTTTGACATCTTCGAAGTCGGCTCGGTGAGCGACATCACCCGTGCCCCGATTTCAGGGGTGATCCTCTCCGGCACCGGAAACACGTCTCCAAAGCGGCTGTTGAACCTCTCCGCCAGGTCGCGAGTCAACTCCAAGTGCTGGGCCTGGTCATTGCCAACCGGGACGGCGTGGACCCGATGGATGAGAATGTCGGCCGCCTGAAGCACCGGATACGCCAGGAGTCCCAGGTTCTGGCCCCCCTTGTCGGCCTTCTCCTTGAACTGGGTCATCCTCTCCAACTGGCCAAGACCCGTGATGGTGCCCAAGATCCACGACAGCTCGACATGCTGAGGCACCTCAGACTGGTTGTAGAGAAGCGACCGCTTGGGATCCACACCGGCGGCCAGGATCATCCTGGCGAGATCGGCGCGTTCCCTGCGCAGGTCGGCCGGGTCATAAGGAGCAGTCATCGCATGGAGGTCGACTACGCAGTAGATCGTGTCGTACTCGTCCTGCATGCCAACCCAGTTGCTCAGGGCACCGAT
>JAUXMQ010000208.1 GCA_030623125.1 Acidimicrobiia bacterium | reverse complement strand
GCGACTTCCACAGGCCGTGCTGGTCATCGACGTGAACACCGAGGCAACCGCGGTCAAAGAAGCCGATCGTCTTGGTATTCCCATCATCGCCCTTGTCGACTCGAACTCGGATCCCGATGCGGTCGACTACCTGATTCCGGGCAACGACGACGCCATCCGCGCCGCTGACTTGATAGCCGGTGCCATCGCCGATGCGGTGGTCGAAGGCAAGGAGATTGCCTCCAAGAAGAAGCCGTCAAAAGCCGAGTCCGAGACGGAAGAGTCCTGATCCACATGACGGAAATCACAGCCAAAGACATACAGAAGCTTCGCCACGACGCAGGTGTCGGGATGATGGATGCCAAGAAGGCCCTCACAGATTCTGGGGGCGACCTGGATCAGGCCTTCGATCTGCTGCGCGAGCGTGGCCAGGCCAAAATGGCTAAACGTGCTGACCGTGAAGCCGGAGAGGGTGTTATTGGCAGCTACGTGCACATTCAGACTGATCGCCCCGTGCTCGGGGTGCTGATCGAGCTTGCCTGCGAGACTGACTTCGTGGCCAAGAGCGACGAGTTCAAACAGGTCGCGGACGACATCGCCATGCATGTTGGTTGGTCCAACCCACAGTGGGTTTCCCGTGATGATGTCGACCAGGACGCACTTGCCAAGGAGCGTGGATTGATCGCCCGTCAGGCAAAGAGTGAGGGCAAGCCGGCTGAAATCGTTGAGAGGATCGTCGACGGCAAGATCGAGTCGTGGTACTCGGAGAACGTTCTCTACGACCAGCGCTTCGTCAACAGCGAGAGGTTTGAAGGAACCGTTGGCGACATGGTGGGTGCCGTGGGCGCAAGGATGGGCGAGAACATCTCGGTGCGTAAAGTCGCTCGTGTGGCTGTTGGAGGCTAATTGTGTCTGATACTCCAAATAGACGAGTGCTCCTCAAGCTTTCCGGTGAGGCTTTCGCCGATCCTTCCGTTGGCTATGGCATCGATCCGCTCACTGTTCACAGGGTGGCGGGCGAGATCTCCGAGGCGGTGGCAACCGGAGTCGAGGTTGCGATTGTCGTCGGGGGAGGGAACATCTTCCGCGGCGTTTCCCAAGCCGCCAAAGGGATGGATGCAGCCACCGCCGACTATATGGGGATGCTCGCCACGGTGATCAATGCTCTCGCCTTGAGGGATGCGCTGGAGAACCAAGGTGTCATCACCCGGGTGCAGAGTGCTATCACCATGCAGGAGCTGGCCGAGCCGTACATCAGGTTGAGGGCTATCCGACACCTCGAGAAAGGGCGGGTCGTGATCTTCGCCGCCGGCACGGGGAACCCATTCTTCACCACCGACACAACCGCCGCTCTCCGCGCCATCGAGATTGGTGCTGACGCGCTGCTCAAGGCGTCGATGGTCGATGGCATCTATGACTCGGATCCAGCGACCAACGAGGACGCCAGCAGAATCAGCGAGCTCTCCTACATGGAGTTCATTGCTCGCGAACTCCGGGTGATGGACACTACCGCCGTTACGATGTGCAAAGAGCACAACGTGCCGATCCATGTATTCGGTATGACTACTCCGGGCAACATCGTCAGGGCTGTTCACGGCGATCAGATCGGGACAGTGGTCTCCTGACTAGTGTCAACGAGATGATCAGTGACCATCTGAAAGAAGCCAAACAGAAGATGGAGATGGCGGCTGATCACGTGGGCAACGAGTTTTCGACCGTCAGAACAGGTCGGGCAAATCCTCAGCTGCTGCATCGGATAACAGTGGACTACTACGGCACTCCGACACCGCTCCAGCAGCTCGCTTCGATCTCCGTTCCCGAACCACGGCTGCTGATGGTTCAGCCGTTCGACGCTTCAACCCTCGGGGACATTGAGAGGTCACTTCAGCAAGCCGACCTCGGGCTCAACCCTTCCAATGACGGGACCGTCATCCGGATCGCTTTTCCACCTCTCACCGAAGAGCGTCGTCAGGAGTTGATCAAGGTCGTCAGACACATGGCGGAGGAAGGCCGCGTCGCCATTCGCAACGTGCGGCGTCACTCGAAGTCCGACATGGAGGCCCTGCATGGGGAGATTTCCGACGACGACATTCGACGTGGAGAGGAAGAGCTTCAGAATCTGACCGACCAGAACGTCGGAAAGATCGAATCCCTTCTTTCCAACAAAGAAGAAGAGCTTCTCGAGGTCTGATTTGGCCGATCAAGATTCCACAGACCAGGACGGACAGGATTTCATCCGCCCCTGGGAAGACGACGACGATGCTGCCGAAGTGGTTCCTCTTCCTGGGATCGACGCCTCCGAGCCAGATGACTCAACCGATCAGGACGTCTTCGCTCTAGCCGAAGAGTTCGCCGAGGAACCCGATGAGTCAGGCGAGACGACGTCAGATGAGACCCCCGAATCTGATTCGGGGGAAGTCGATTGGGATGCGATGGTCGAGACCCCGAGCGGGATCGACGACTTCACATCGGACCACTACGTCTCCGCCATCACCGAGGAATACAAGGAGCTCGCGGAGGACGTGAGTCGCGCCGCCGAAGAGGATTGGAAGATGCAGGCGGTCGCTGCGACCGTGCCCGGAGTCGAGAGTGGTCTGGTCGGGTTCGAGGATGTTTCCGGAAAGGTGACCGACTCCGAAGAGTCCTATGAGGCTGTTGAGCAGGCCGCGGCATCTGATCTGACGATGCGCATCGCGTCTGGACTTGCCATCTTCGGCCTGTTCTTGGGAAGCCTGATACTTGGTGGCTGGTGGTTCAGCGCCTTTGTGATCCTGATCATGATCGTGGCCGTCGGAGAGTTGTACGCCAATCTCAGAACAAAGGGTTATCGCCCGATTGCCTTGCTTGGCATAGTCGGCGTGATCCTGATGGGTGTGGGGGCACACAACTGGGGGGCCGCGGCGATCGGAGGGTGGGCCGGCTTTGTTGTCTTGGCCACGGTTCTCTTCTTCTCGCTGACCCCGAGGAAGAACCCTCTCGAGAGCGTATCGGCGACGGTTCTCGGTGTCGTCTGGGTGGGGGTGCTCTCGTTTGCGATCCTCGTGGCAAAGGGACCAAATCCAGTTGCCCTCATCCTGTTTCTGGTGCTTCTGATAGCTCTCAACGACATCGGGGCCTTCTTTGTCGGCCGTGCCTTCGGCCGGCGAAAGCTGGCTCCCGAGGTTTCGCCAAACAAGACGGTCGAAGGTCTTCTAGGGGGATTAATCGTCGTTGGGGTGGTGGCGTCGATCTTGGTCACCTTCCCGCCTTGGGAGTCGAT
>JAUXMQ010000151.1 GCA_030623125.1 Acidimicrobiia bacterium | reverse complement strand
TGGAGGACTATCCAGGCCTGAGCCGGCCGTTCGACGAAGATGGTCCTTGTCGTTGGGTCATAACTGCCCTTGATTCGACCTTCAAGATGGTTGATCACCACCAATTCCACCGTGCTCGCACCCAGATGACCGGCCAGTGAGTCGGCCAGTTGGCTTGCCTCTTCATCGGTGAGATAGGTATTGGCAAGCCGGATCATGACCTGGTCCAGACCGGCCAACCTCACTCCCTCTTGCACGGTGCAGTAGTCGAATCCGCATATCTCCAGTCCGTTCTCAGCCAAGGGCGGATCCCGGTCGATCAGGTTGTATAGGGGGACCAGGGCCATCGCGACAACAGTGACAGCTGCGACGGCGATTGTCGCCCGGCGACGCCATGGCGACGGTTCCGGCGGCTCGAAGGAGTCCTCGTCGACATCCCACTCCTCGAAGAGAGATTCGTCCTGGATCACTGGTTCAGAGCCTTGATGATCACACGCGAATGGTAAGGCAGGCCCCGAGCAAACACTCTTCGAGACCAAGCGGCGTCCTTGGGTTACCCGGGGCATCCTGGCACCCTCGCCACATGACAGGTCGCAGATGAGCGTTACCAGGCTGGCCGGTCTAGACGCCCACGCCATTGCGGTCGCAGGCGCTAATTCGTGGCCGGGGTGAATCCTTATTGGGCCCTTCTCCAATATCCTTGAGGCGATGTCATTTCAGATTGGCCCAATTGTGGTTGACCCCCCGGTGGTCCTTGCTCCGATGGCAGGTGTGACCAACGCTCCGTTTCGCCGTTTGTGCCGCGAGTTCGGGGCGGGTCTCTATGTATCGGAGATGATCGGCGCAAGAAGTCTTGTGGAGAAGAGCGAGAAGACGATGACTCTGGCTCGCTTCGACGACGATGAGATTCCCAGATCGATTCAGCTCTACGGCACCGACCCCGGAGCTCTCGGCGAGGCGGTCGCCTTTCTTGTCGAAGATCATGGGGTTGATCACATCGACATGAACTTCGGATGCCCGATGGGCAAAGTGACGAGACACGGGGGAGGGGCCGCCCTCCCCTGGAAGACCAACCTGTTTCGTTCTGTAGTTCGCGCCGCGGTCATCAACGCCGGCGATGTCCCTGTGACGGTGAAGTTTCGGCTGGGAATCGACGAAGAACACCTGACATTCATCGAAACCGGGCTCACGGCCGAGGAGGAGGGGGTTGCCGCGGTTGCACTCCACGCCCGCACCGCCCGTCAGCTGTACTCGGGCAAGGCGAGGTGGTCGGCGATCCGTGAGCTGAAGGAGGCGGTGCCTACCTTGCCCGTTCTTGGCAACGGTGATATCTGGACGGCGGACGACGCTCTCGAGATGATGCGTTCAACCGGTTGTGATGGAGTCGTGGTCGGTCGCGGGTGTCTCGGGCGCCCTTGGCTGTTCCGGGACCTGGCCGACGTGTTCGCCGGACGCCAGCCGCAAACGCCCCCAGATCTCGGCGAGGTCGGTCGGATAATGATCCGGCACGCCGAACTGCTGGTTGATCACTTCGGAGAGAAGACCGGTCTCAACCTCTTTCGCAAGCATCCCTCGTGGTATCTGAAGGGTTTCCCCGCCGGACCGGTGCTTCGTGATGGCTTTGCCAGGGTGGCCTCGATCGAAGAGTTGATGTCCCTCGCCGAGAGGCTCGATCCGGATGTCCCTTTTCCTGAAGAGGCCAATCGGATGGTCCGTGGACACAGTCATGGGCCACGCCCGGTGCGTCTACCCCACGGTTTTCTCGACGATCGGAAAGCGGAGCGGTTAGCCGACGAGGCCGAGCAGGTGGTCAGCGGCGGCTAGTGGACATACCACTGGGGCTTCTCTTGAGCTGCGCCGCCTCGACCTCGCTTCGGGTCGAGTGGTATCTGGCCAGCATCAGCCCCGACCCGACAACACCGACCACCGAGAATGTGAGAATCCCGATGTCGGCCCAGAACCATCCGTAGTACCCCCAGAGGAAGGCCTCTGTCATCCCGATCCACCAGGTCCCCGGTGAGATACCGGAAGGGTCGGCAGTGCGAAACGCTGTCCAGACCGATGGGGTGAGCATCACTCCGTAGGACAATCCGAGAACCACGCCGAGTGCTGTCCAGCCTGCGACAAGTGCCGTGGCCGTGAGCAGGACACCCCAGGCCGCTCCCAGCAGATAACTCTGCCGCGGATCGCGGCCCGTCCGGACCAGCGCCCACATGGTCAACGCATACGCAACGACGGTGAAGATCGGCGCAAGGATCGCGATCCAAAATCCCTGGCTCATCAGATAGGCGGCCCACCCGACGTTGGTGACCAGCCCCAGGGATGCCCAGGTGGTCGAGACGCCGGAGGAGTCGCCGGTTCGGATCAGCTTGGTGATCTGTGGAACAAGAAAGGCGATCGTGCCCATGGTGGCGGCCACAACGGCAATGTTGGCGAGTATCTCGTTCATCATTAGTTAGAACACCATGCCGGGTCGTCTGGTTGCATCAACGTTCGCTATACCCGGCGACGGCGGAGAGAAAAACATGGGCCATGGAGTCGAGTGTCAAGCCATCGACATCCGCTTCGGCGTCAACCTCAACGAAATCCATCGCTCGCACCTTGGGGTGACGGGCACACCGGCGGACGCCCTCGGCGAGTTGGCGGATGGTCAGGCCACCGGGACTGGCACCGGGACATGCGGGGGCGAAGATCCGATCGAGCACGTCGAGGTCAACGTCGACATATATCGACTCACATCGCTCACTCAAGGTGGAAAGGGCGCCGTCGACGACGCTGCGAATACCGTCCTGCTCTACGTGTTCTACGGTGACCACACTGACGCCTGCCTCGTCGCAGTAGGCCCGATACTCCGCAGAATTGGCAAAGGAATGGATGCCAATCTGGGCCACGTTGGCCCCGGGAAGCCCGTGCTCTTCGATCAGGCCGCGTATCGGAGTCCCGTTGGTGGGTCCGTTGACGAGCGAGCGCACGTCGTGGTGGGCGTCAAAGGTGATGACGCCGACCGAGGACAGGTCTTCAGCCATGCCCGCGACCAGAGGACGGGTGATGGCGTTGTCACCGCCGATGTAGAGGGTCAGAGAAGCTTCGGGGAGTTCGGTCGCCAACTCAGTCACAGCCCCGGGCATCGTGTGCATGTCCAGTTCTGAGATCGGCCAGTTGCCGACGTCGCCGACGGTCACCTCGGCGAGGTTCGCTCCCCACTCGCTGTGGAAGGTGGAGAACCGGGCCAGTCGGTCACGGAGGGCAAAGGGGGTCAGGTCGGCACGCGACGTGGTCAGCGACGCCTTGGACGAGGGCACCCCGACAACCAGGAGGTCCGGATCAGGACGGTCCTGTGCCAGCCAGACGTCGGCGCGAGGCCAACCGGGATCAAGCATTTGTATCGAGCATCGGGATGTCGACACCGCGATCCCGGGCGACCTGTTTGGCCTTTTCGTAGCCTGCGTCGGCGTGTCGCATCACGCCGGTTCCCGGGTCGTTGGTGAGGACGCGTTCGACCCGGAACGCCCCCTGCTCTGTGCCGTCGGCCACTACCTGGGCTCCGGAATGGATCGAATTCCCGATTCCGACTCCACCGCCATGGTGGACGGCAACCCAGGCGGCACCCGAGGAGACGTTGAGCATGGCATTGAGGATGGGCCAGTCGGCGATCGCATCTGAGCCGTCGGCCATCGCCTCGGTTTCCCGGTACGGGGATGCGACCGAGCCTGAGTCGAGATGGTCGCGGCCGATGACAATCGGCGCCGAGACCTCGCCGGAGGTGACGAGCTCATTGAAACGGAGGCCGGCGAGGTGGCGCTCGCCGTAGGAAAGCCAGCAGATACGGGCAGGAAGCCCCTGGTAGTGGATCTTCTCCTGAGCCATTCGGATCCAGCGTGCCAGGGCATCGTTCTCGGGGAACAGGTCCAGCAGGGCACGGTCGGTGACGGCGATATCGGCTGGGTCACCGCTCAATGCCACCCAACGGAAGGGCCCGGAACCCTCGCAAAAGAGCTCGCGCACGTAAGCGGGCACGAAACCCGGATAGGAGAATGCGTCTTGATACCCGGCTGTCTGCGCCTCCCCACGGAGGTTGTTTCCGTAATCGAAAACCTCGGCTCCTTCGTTCTGGAAGCCCACCATGGCTTCACAGTGAGTAGCCATCGACTCCCTGGCAGATTTGATGTATGTGTCGGGGTCGTTGTCTCTCA
>JAUXMQ010000091.1 GCA_030623125.1 Acidimicrobiia bacterium | reverse complement strand
GGCTGAGGGATATCACGGCGAATTGGAACACCGAAGGCCGCCACATCTGAGACATCACCTTGGCGGTGGTTATCGCCTCGTGTCTCAGTCCGCGGGCAAGTTCGGACTCATCTTCGTGAGCCCTGACGGGGATGCCGTGAAGCGATCTCATTTTCTCTGCAGTGCCCATGTGGTCGACATGAGCGTGCGTGAGGAGAATGCTGTCGACAGACTCGGGGGAATGACCGATCTGCTCGAGCGAGGCAACCACCCGGTCATAATCCCGGGGCCAGCCGGCATCGACCAGGGTGACGCCGTCGTCTTCCACGATCAGTTGCCAGCTCACCCGAGAAGCGGTCACGTGGTGAACACCGGACGCGACTTCTCGAATATCCATCTGACTGACGCTATCTGAATGGTCTGCAGAATTTCTTGTCACACCCGTCTTGTACGATGACAGGATGAAGGCTTTGACACCCGATCAGTTGGAGCAGGCACTGCTCGAGGAGGAGGCGAGCATTGCTCGATCTCGGTCCCGGCAGGTGGAAATGCTTCTGTTGGCGGATGAAATGCAGCTTCCCACGGCCGATGGATGCAAGTCGATGCGGGAGTGGGTCGCCGGGCGGCTGGACATGTCTCCGGAAACTGCCTATTCCCTGACGACCACCGCCAGACGCCTCGCCGACATGCCTGAGCTGGTAGAGCAACTGGCCGCTGGAGAGATCACCTTCGACCGTGCTGCCGCCACCTCGCGGATACCGACTGAGCACCAGGACGATCGGCTCCTGGGTTTGGACATTCAAGGGCTGCGACGCATTGCCGCCCGTCATCGTCGGATGGAGCGGGTCGACGACACTACGGCGCACGCCTCCCAGCATTTCACGATGCAGCCAAACCTCGACGAGTCCTTGTGGAACGTTTGGGGAAAGCTCGACGGATACGGAGGGGCCGTGGTCGCCAAGGTTCTCACCGAGGAGGCAGACCTGCTCGAGTCACTTCCTGACGGTGAGCGTCCCGGACTTGGTTATCGGCAGGCAGTTGCCCTGGCCAAGGTATGCGAGGACCGCCGCCCTGGCACCGGGAGTACCCCTCTGATCACGGTGTTTGTCGATGCCAACGGCGCCGAGACCGAGGCAGGTACCCCGGTCGGGCCCGAGATCATCGACAAGGTGGCTTGTGTTGGCAGTGTCGAGGTCATCAAGAACGTCGATGGCGAACCGCTGTCGGTGGGTCGGCGCAGCCGGGTCATCTCCAAGCGGCTCAAGAGGTTCGTACTTCATCGGGACGGCGGTTGCTCCGCCGATGGGTGCACCAGCAGATACCGACTCGAACCTCATCACAAGGTTCCCTGGTCCGAGGGCGGACCGACCGACGCCGATAATCTCTTCGCATTCTGCTGGTTTCACCATCACGTGGTGATTCACGGATGGGGCTACCGGATCGATTCCAGCCGTGGACCGAATCGGATCCGCTTCATCAAACCTGACCACGATCCTCCTTGAACCGAGCACCCGGTACTTAGTCTGATCTCATGGGCAAAGAGCCGGAGCTGAAGACCAGTCGTCTGCTGCTTCGGAGATGGAGGAAAACGGATTTGGAGCCGTTTGCCGCGCTCAACGCCGACCCGGTGGTGATGGAGCACATGCCAACGGTTCTCACCAGTCGTGAAACGGCGCTCTGGATTGCGCGTATCGAACTCGGATTCGAAGAATATGGCTTTGGACTATGGGCATTGGAGCACGGCGTCACCGGCGATTTCATCGGGCTCACCGGACTCTCCGTGCCGAGGATCGAGGCCCATTTTACTCCTGCCGTCGAAGTCGGCTGGCGTCTCGCCAGGGAGCATTGGGGGAACGGGTACGCAAGCGAAGCGGCTGCCGCGGCTCTCGGTTTCGGGTTCAGTGAATCGAGACTGGATGAGATTGTGTCGTTCACCGTGCCGGCCAACACCAGCTCGATAAAGGTGATGGAGCGACTCGGTATGACCCGTGATCCAGAGGAAGACTTCGAGCACCCGTTTCTGGAGGGCGACTCCCGTCTGAGACGTCACGTTCTCTATCGCATGTCCGTGGGTCATTGGAACGATTTGCACTAGCCTCATCAGTCGTTCGGCACCTGGAGAAAAGTGACCTACAACGGCCAGGCCTCGCGGGTCAGCAACAATGTGATGAAGGCTCTCGTCATCCTGACGATTGCCTGGGTCGCCTACTGGGCCGCGACGGGTGGCATCGATCAGATCGCCATACCGGAGACCGCTGCCTCCTCGACATCGACGACCGTCGCCGAATAATCACCGACAGTTCGCCAAAGGCTATGCCTAGCCTCGTCGGCGATGGGGATACAGATCCAAGAAGTCGATACACGAAGCGCGCCCGAATCGCTGCTGGCGGAGATGCATGCGTACTACGTACCGCTGCGCGCTGAAGAACTCCCCGACGACCCACCGTTGCCGTTCGAGCGACAGGTTGCCGACTGGCGAAACATTCGGGAGGACGAGAGCGTCCCCCGGTGGCTGTTGAGGGTCGATGGCGAGATTGCTGCGGTCGCCGTGGCCTTCGTCAATCTCGAACAGAACCTCGACAACGCCTTTGCCCGGATCCACGTCAGGCCTGACCTCCGGGGCCGAGGTCTGGGCGGCAGGCTGGCCCGACCCGTATTCGATTTTCTGGCGGAGGATGGTCGCAAGCGCTTGTCCACATACATCGTTCAAGGGAGACCCGAAGCGGCACTTCTCGAGCGACTCGGCCTCAAGTCGGTCTATCGGGAGAACCGCAGTCGACTGATCGTGGCCGACGTCGATATGGATCTCATGAACTCATGGATAGAACGGGCAGCGGAGAGGGCCTCCGATTACGAGTTGATCTACCTCGAGATGCCCTTTCCCGACGATGTGGTGGAGAAGTACTGCGAGCTTCAGTTTCAGATGAACACGGCGCCTCGCGAGGACTTCGAGGAGGACGATCAGGTCATCACGCCGGAGATGTGGCGGGACACCGAAGAGAAGATGTCTTCGAGTTTCCATGAGCTTCACACCTACGTGGCCGTCCACGAGCCAACAGGAGACTTTGTTGGATCGACAACGATCAACACCGACAAGCTCCAACCCGAACAGGCTTGGCAGTGGGAGACGGTGGTGCACCCCGATCATCGAAACAGGGGGCTGGGCCGTTGGCTCAAAGGCGCCAGTATCGTCAAAGTCGTTGAGGAACGTCCCGAAGCCGACCGTATCGACACCGTGAACGCCGGCTCCAACGAGCCCATGCTCAACATCAACACTGCCATGGGCTTCAAGCCGATTCTGGTTACCGATGCCTGGCAGGGAGACCTGACAACCGCCAGGGACCGTCTGGCGAGCAGCTATCGCGAGTAGGTGCCCATGAGCTGGGCTTCGCCCAGAATGTGGCCCTCCATTGCCATTCGAAGAGCATCTGAGTCGACACCTTCGGGAATGAGAAGCTCAGCGTCGAGGGCGAAAACAGTGAAGAAGTATCGGTGATTCTCGCCCTGCGGAGGACAGGGACCACCGTACCCCGAAAGGTTCCAACTGTTGATTCCCTGAACTCCGAGACGGCCGGCGTCTTCGGGCCAGAGCTGATCTCCCGGCTCAACCACGATGTCATACTCCACCCAGTGGTCCCAGATCCCCACCGGTGCGTCGGGGTCATCGACGATCATGGCCAAAGTGATCGTGCCGATCGGCGGCGAAGCGATCTCCAACTCAGGCGAGATGTTCTGGCCATCGCAGGAGAATCTCACAGGAATCGGGTCACCCTCATCGAATGCCGGAGACATCACCTCCATAGGTGGCCGAGGTGGTCCGGTGGTCGGCAGCGGGCGCTCGGTGGTAGTCGGTGGCGGTGCAACCGTGGTGGTGCCGGCGGTCTCGGGCGACGAGCAGGCGGCGAGGGCCAGTGCTACCACGGCAACGGCCACTGAACGACGATTCATGTGTCCAAGATACGGCACTTGTCGTTTTGTGGCCGGACCCGTCGATCGAGTAGACAGGTGGCTCAGAGCCGGGGTGTCCCAACGGGCATTCGATCCATAAGGAGCAGAAATGTCAGCGAATCCAATAGTCCACTGGGAGCTCATGGGAGCGGATGGCAACGCCCAGAAGACCTTCTACGAAGCCAACTTCGACTGGAAACTCGAGGCCGTAGATGGCTTCGACGGCTACCACATGGTGTCAGCCGACGATGTGGGTGTCGGTGGGGCGGTCGGGCAGGGGAATGAGCAGATGCCCAACTACATGACGATCTATGTCCAGGTCGACAGCATCGATGAGGCTCTCAGTGGAATCGAGGCGACTGGCGGATCCACCGTGATGCCCCGAACAGAGATACCCGGCGTTGTGACCTTCGGGCTCTTCAACGACCCCGCCGGCAATCTGGTTGGACTGGTCGAGGAGGGCACACCGTCTGCCTAGTGGCGGCGCCATGCGTCGGGATCTCTCCCCGGGGACTCGGTTAGGTTTCAGAGCATGCTCCACCAAGTTCATGCCGACACCTCGACCCTCGATCTCCTAGACCTGTACCTGAGCGACACTCGCTCGGTTTCGGACAGACCCTGGGTAATGATGAACATGATCTCTTCGATTGACGGTGCCACCGCAATCGGAGGACGCTCAACCGGGCTGGGCGACGACGACGACCCTCAGGTGTTCCGGGCAATTCGCGCCGTGCCTGACGTGATTCTCGTCGGAGCGGGGACGGTCACAGCTGAGAATTATGCTCCGGTGACCCTTGACGACGAGCGGCGGGAGCGGCGTGTCGCGTTGGGGAAGACCGAAGTGCCCACGCTGGCTGTCGTTTCCGGTCGGCTCAGCATCGACCCCGAAGCTCGCCTGTTCTCCGACCCCGAGCACAAGGCATTGATCATCACCAGCACCATGGCAGACCCGGCCAAGCTGGCGATGCTCGGCGATGCTGCCGACGTGGCGATATTGCCGTCTCTCGACCCGGAGTCGATCCTGGGGCATCTTGGCGCGGCGAGCGTCGTGCTGCTCGAGGGAGGGCCCACGCTCAACGCCCAGTTTGCCGGGGCGGGTCTTGTCGACGAGATGAATCTCACTCTCAGATCGGCTGTGGTTGCAGGGGACTCGAAACGGATAACCAGCGGCCCCGACATCGACCCGATTGTCGAGATGACGGTCGATCGCGTTCTTCAAGGCGACCGGTCGTTGTTCATCCGCTACCTGAAGACGGGGTAGACGCTGTTCGGATGAGAATCGTCTGGTAGCTTCCGCTCCTCGAAAGGAAAGGTATATGGGCTGTCTGTTTCTCATTCTGATCGGGGTCAGCCCCCGGTTGGGAGTCTTCGCTCTCTGGGTGTTCACCGATTGGATCGACCGAGCATTCAACGGTGGATTCATCCTGCCGCTCCTCGGGATCATTTTCCTGCCCTGGACGACCGCTCTTTTCGCTGTCGGCTATGTCATCGGCGACGCGGCAGCGCCCTGGGGCTGGCTGGGTCTGATCATCGGACTATTCATGGATATCGCCCTGCATGCCGGGTCGGCCACGATGGGCAAGAAGAGGTACGCCACTTAGAGAAGACCTTGTAGGTCGATGTCGCGGGAGGGGTGGCGGAGTTTCGCCAGCCCTCTTGCTTCGATCTGACGGACCCGCTCCCGGGTTGAATTGATCACCTTGCCGACGTCGCTGAGCGTCCATGGCTCATCCCCGTCGAGTCCGAACCGCAGCCACAAGACCTGCTGTTCCTCGTAGTCGAGGTCTTGGAGAGCCTGGACCAGGCGCTCCCGCTGCCACGCCGTGGCAGCCCGCTCCTCGGGATTGAGAGCC
>JAUXMQ010000012.1 GCA_030623125.1 Acidimicrobiia bacterium | reverse complement strand
CCAGGTGGGCCGGGATGGTCGTGGCGACTCCACGGACTTTGAACTCCTTGAGTGCACGTTTGCCACGATTGATCGCCGCCTCGCGGTCGGGCCCCCAGACAAGGAGTTTGGCCAACAGGTTGTCGTAGTACTGGGAGACTGTTGTCCCGGGTCGTATCCAGGAATCAACACGAATGCCCGGTCCGGCAGGCTCCTGCCACTCGACGACCTGACCCGGGGTGGGCAGGTAGTTGGCGAACGGGTCCTCCGCATTGATGCGGAACTCGATGGCGTGGCCGCGGGGGTCGACCTCCTCGATGTCCAGCTTCTCGTCGTTGGCGATTTTCAATTGCCACTCGACAATGTCGATTCCGGTGACCATCTCGGTGATCGTGTGCTCGACCTGGAGACGGGTGTTCATCTCTAGGAAGAAGAATTCCCCGTCCTCGTCGACGAGAAACTCCACGGTCCCGGCGTTCACGTAATCGCACGACCTTCCGGCGGCCAACGCGGCCTTTCCCAGTGCCTTGCGCTGCTTGCCCGACAGGCCAGGGGAGGGGGTCTCTTCGATCAGCTTCTGGTGGCGTCGTTGAACCGAGCAGTCCCGTTCGCCGAGGAAGAGGCTGTTGCCGTGGCTATCGAAGAGGATCTGGGCTTCGACGTGTCTCGACTTCTCCAAATACTTCTCGACGTAGACCTCTGGGTTGCCGAAGTAGGCGTCGGCTTCGCGGCGGGCGCCCTCGAAGGCGCCCTCGGCGCCCTGGGCTTCGTATACGACACGCAAACCCTTGCCGCCACCTCCGTGAGCGGCCTTGACCGCCACCGGGTACCCGAACTCGGCTGCGAGATCGAGAACCTCCTCGACAGACGTAACAGGGTCGGTGATGCCCGGCACCGTCGCCACGCCGAAGTCCTCGGCGTGGCGACGGGAGGTGATCTTGTCACCCATCGCCTCGATGGAGTCCCCGGTGGGGCCAACCCAGATGAGCCCGGCGTCGGCGACTGCCCTGGCGAAGATGGCGTTCTCCGAGAGGAATCCGTAGCCGGGGTGAATGGCCTCGGCTCCCGACTCATGGGCGATCTGGAGAATCTTCTCCTGATTCAGATAGCTCTCCGCTGCCGGGGCCGGGCCAACGTTCCACGCTTCGTCGGCCAAGTCGAGGTGCAACGAGTCCCGATCGAGCTCGGAGTAGATGGCGATTGTCCTGATCCCCATCTCCCTTGCGGTCCGTATGACCCGGACTGCAATCTCGCCTCGATTGGCGACGAGGAGTGATTTCATAGTGGCCCGTTGCCGTGCTTCTTGGGTGGCAGGGTCTCGCGCTTGCTGCGAAGCATTTCCATGGCGCGAATCAACTTCACGCGGGTCTCTCTGGGCTCTATGACCTCATCGACGAGCCCGAGCTCCGCGGCAACATAGGGGTTGTTGAACTTGGCTTCGTAGTCGTCGATCAGCTCGGTGCGTCTCGCCTCGGCATCGTCGGCGCCGGACAACTCGCGGCGATGGATGATGTTCACGGCACCCGGTGCTCCCATGACCGCGATCTCGGCCGAGGGCCAGGCGAACACCAGGTCGGCCCGGATGCCCCGGGCGTTCATCACGAGGTATGCGCCGCCGTACGCCTTTCGGGTGATGACCGAGATCCGGGGGACGGTGGCCTCGCAGTACGCATAGAGAAGCTTTGCCCCGTGGCGGATGATTCCGTTGTGCTCTTGGTCAACCCCGGGGAGAAAGCCAGGCACATCGACAAAGGTGATGATCGGGATGTTGAAGGCATCGCAGAAACGCACGAACCGGGCGGCCTTCTCTGAAGCATTGATGTCGAGCGTCCCGGCCAGAAACGCCGGCTGGTTGGCGACCACGCCCATGGTATGCCCGTCGAGTCGGCCGAACCCCACGACGATGTTCTTGGCCCAAAGCTCGTGAACCTCGAGGAATTCCTCGTCGTCGACCACCGTTTCGATCACCTTTGTGATGTCGTAGGGCTGGTTCGAGGAGTCGGGAATTATGGTGTCGAGCGAGTCGTCGAGGCGGTCGGTGCGATCCCCCGGGGCGTAATAGGGGGGCATCTCCATGTTGTTTCGTGGCAGGAAGGACACGAGATGACGCACCGCTTCCAGAGCGTCCAGTCCCGTCGGGTACACGAAGTGGGTAACACCCGACTTGGAAGCATGAGCTGTGGCCCCGCCCAATTCCTCCATCGTCACTTCCTCACCCGTCACCGCTTTGATGACGTCGGGGCCAGTGATGAACATGTGTGAGGTCTTGTCAACCTGAAAGACAAAGTCGGTCAGGGCAGGGGAGTAGACGGCACCACCGGCGCAAGGCCCCATTATCACGGAGATCTGGGGGATGACCCCGGACGCTTGGACGTTGCGCTCGAAGATTCGACCATAACCGTCCAGTGAATCGACACCCTCCTGGATGCGGGCTCCTCCGGAGTCTTTGAGTCCTATGACGGGAGCGCCGGTGTCGATCGCGAGGTCGAGAATCTTGCAGATCTTGTCGGCGACCACTTTGCCGAGACTTCCTCCAAACACGGTGAAATCCTCGGCGAACACGAATACGGGGCGACCGTCGATCGTGCCGTGACCCGTCACCACCGCGTCACCGAGAGGCTTTTTGTCCTCCACACCGAAGCCGGTCGACTGGTGTCGGACGAACTGATCGATCTCCTGGAATGAGTCCTTGTCGAGGAGAGCCTCTATGCGCTCGCGGGCGGTTAGCTTCCCGGCCTCGTGTTGTCTGGCCACCGCGCGCTGGGTCCCGGAGTGAAGCGCCTCCTCACGCAATTCCCTTAGATGCTCAATGCGCGCCTCGGTGCCCAAGACTCCTCCGTATCCTCACAGTTTCAGACTCGCCCGAGGACGAGATGGCTACACCATATTTCCAACAGCGCATTGAGAGTGTTCCTTCCACTCAAGATGTCGCTCGCGAGAACCTAGGGGAGCTTCCCGTTCTGATCATGACCCCGAACCAGACCAGAGGGCGGGGAAGGGAGGGTAGCGAGTGGATCACGGCCGATCGCGCGGTTGCCGCCTCGCTCGCATTCGCTTGTGACGATGATGACACCCGCCCCTTCTCGCTCATGGCGGGTGTTGCCGCGGCCCGGGTCGCCGAGGCCGCAATGCTGAAGTGGCCCAACGACGTCATGTTGGGAGAGCTCAAGGTCGGGGGGATCCTCGTCGAGCGCATCGCCGACGTCGTGGTGGTGGGTCTTGGGCTGAATCTGTGGTGGCCCGACCCACCGGAAGGGATGACCGGTCTGTTGGGCGAGGATCCGGGAGAGGACCACTATGCCGAAGTAGCCGGTCTTTGGGGCGCCGAGCTCATGCGGCTGGTGGACTCCGATGGCTGGCCCATCGATGAGTACCGCAGTTTGTGTGTCACGATCGGAATGGGCATCACATGGGATCCTGGTGGTTCTGGCCGTGCCGCCGCGGTCGGAGATGACGGTGGTCTGATCGTCGAGACGGATACGGGTCGGGAGACCATCTTCTCGGGTGTGGTCAGGCACCTGAGGGCTACTCACTAGATACTCACCCCAGGTCTTCGACGACCGCCGGCTCCAATGTCGCCTGGAAGAAAGCGACGATTCTGGCGAAACCGTCGTCGGCCGCGGCCTGGTCGAAGTCGGGGGCGTCGACATCGAAAAAGCCATGCCCCGCACCTTGGTAGAGGAGCCACTGGCCGTGTTCGTTGCGTCGTTGCGCCTCGTCGACCGAACTTGTGTTAATCAACTTGTCGTCTGTCCCGTAGAGGCCGAGCACCGGCACCGGCAAGTGGTCTAGATAGTCGGCAACCTGGAACTCTCTCGCCTCGTCGCCGGTGAGGGGTGTGCTGACCACGGCGACCGATCTCACCCAGTCTCTGGTGGCCGCCTTGATCAATGCGAACCGACCACCCACATTCGTGCCGAGAATGCCAACATTGCTGCTCACGTTCCATTCGACGTCGTCGGAGTCGATGAACTCGTGGATCTCCTCCAGATCGGCCGCGGCCCGACTATCGGTGAGTGCGTTGTATGCCGTCAGCGCATCTGCTTGGGACCGATACATGTCGAGGCTGAGAGCCGCAATGCCCGAGCGAGCCAGACGGCGACAGATGTCCTTCTCGAAACTGTCCAGACCGTTGAGGTCGGGCACGACAAGCACCACGGGAAACTTGCCGGCCTCATCGGGGCGGGCGATATACCCATCGTGGTGCTGGGTGCCGACCGGGATCGGCCAGGATCCATAGAGAATCGGGTAGGTCCCCTCATGGGAGAGAACGGCCAAAGTGTCAGACCTCCTCGTGTCAGCCGGGACGATAACTGGTCTGCTCTCGAACCATGGCAACGGGTAGCGATGGAACCTCAGTTACCCTTTCAACGTCTAAACCAACGATGCCCAACTCGTCCCAAACCCCTTCGCGGCGTCGGCTACCCAAGTGGCTAAAGGTCACAATCATTTCCTTGCTGGTGGTGGCCAATTTCGTGGCGCTCGCAGCCATATGGGCCATCAACACCGGTCAGGGGCTTCTGGCCACAGCCGACACGAACAGCGAGGTCGTCGAGGTTCTCGACGAAGCGAGCGGCGACGATCTGACATTCCTGGTGATCGGCTCTGACTCGCGGGCCGGTCTCGACGACCTCACGAACTTTGGGCCTGCCGGCGGAGCTCGAGGGGATGTCATCATGCTGGTGCGATTCGACTCTGACACCTCGGCAGCCCAGATCCTCAGCATCCCCCGTGACCTGTATGTGGACATCGCCGGGCATGGCCAGAACCGGATCAACTCCGCCTACGCGTTCGGCGGGCCTTCGCTGATGGTCGAGACCATTCGGGACAGTCTTGGAGTCGAGGTGAACCACTACGTCGAGATCGACTTTGTCGGGTTTGAATCCCTCATCGACGAGCTTGGGGGGATCGAGCTCTGGTTCCCCTACCAGGCTCGGGATCTCAAGTCAGGGCTCAACGTCGAGCCAGGCACCCAGACACTCGATGGAGCCACGGCTCTCGCCTATGCGCGGTCGAGGAAATACCAGGAGCTGCAGAACGGGAGATGGGTCAGCGTCAACGCCAACGACATCGGGCGCACCGAGCGTCAACAGGAGGTGGTTCGCGCCATCGTCACCAAGCTGAGGAGACCAGGTTCGATCACCGAGGCAGGTGACATCGCTGCGGCCCTCGCAAGACACATGACCATCGACTCCACTCTGGCGTCTTCCTCGGTGGCCGGCCTTGCCTGGGCTTTCAGGGGGATTCTTGCCGGTTCGATAGAGGCCACAACCCTGCCGGCATATGGCACGAGCATCGGTGGACGATCCGTCCTCATCGCAGAAGAGCCTGAGGCCGGCGCAGTGCTCGCCAACTTCCGGGCAGGCATCGCCTTCTCCTCTCAGCCTCTCAGAATTCATGTCCTCAATGGCAACGGTGTCGCTGGGTCGGCAGGTGACATGTCTCGCACCCTCGAGTCGAAGGGTTTCCTGGTCGAGTCGGTCGGTGACGCCGACACGGCCGACTACGCCCAAACCATCGTTGTGGTCCCCAGTGGGAGTGGCAACGGCGAGATCATCGTCGAAGCCCTGGGTTTTGGTGTAGTTGAGGTGGGAACAGTCGATAACGGGTACGACGCGGTCGTCATCGTGGGAGCCGATGTTCCCTGACGACCCATCGCAGGCAACCACCGTTCGACATAGCATGAGGACCTGATGCAAGTAGCAATCATTGGCGCGGGGTACGTCGGTCTCGTCACCGGAGGCGGTCTAGCAAGTCTCGGGCACAGAGTTCGACTCGGTGAGGTCGATTCCGATCGCGTGGCAAGACTCGATTCGGGTGATGTCCCCATTTTCGAGCACGGATTGCCGGATCTCCTGTCTAGCGGCTCCGAACAAGATCTGATCAGCTATCACACTTCGAACGTCGAGGCCGCTGAGGGTGCCGACTTCATCTTTCTTTGCCTGCCGACTCCTCAGGCCGACGACGGCCGGGCCGACCTCGGTTTGGTGCACGCGGTTGTTGATGAGCTCGCCAACGAAGTGGCTGACGATGCCATCTTTGTGGTCAAGTCCACGGTTCCTCCCGGGACGGTTGCCGGCTTGCGGAAACGTCTTGCCGACCTCGGTAGCCCGGCGCGAGTTGTTTCTCACCCCGAGTTTCTTCGAGAGGGCAAAGCTGTGGAGGACTTCATGGAGCCCGACCGGATCGTGGTGGGCGCATATGACGAACAAGACGCAGAAGCCGTGGCTGATTTGTATGCGAGCCTCGACGCCAAGGTGGTGCGCACCGACCCGACCTCGGCCGAGATGATCAAATACGCATCCAACTCCTATCTCGCCGCCCGGCTCACATTTGTCAACACGCTTGCGAACGTATGTGAGGCCGTGGGCGCAGATGTGTTAGACGTGATATCGGGTATGGGGATGGACCATCGCATCGGTCGCCATTTCCTCAAGCCCGGCCCTGGTTATGGAGGGTCGTGCTTCCCCAAGGACACCGCAGCGCTCATCGGAGTCGCCGAAGATGCCGGGTACGACTTCGAGTTGCTTCGAGCGGTGATCGACGCGGATCATCAGCAGCGTCGCCGTGTCGCCGAAAAGGTGAGGCAGGCGGCAGGTGGCGGGCTTCGGGGCCGTCGGGTGGCCATGTGGGGCGTCGCTTTCAAGGCCGGCACCGACGATGTCCGGGAGTCGCCGGCGCTTCGCATCGCCGAGTTGCTCAAAGAGGAAGGCGCCGACGTGGTTGCGTACGACCCCGAGGCGACCACCGATCAGGTGACGATGGCGGCCGATCCGATCGAGGCGACCAGAGACGCCGACGTCTTGTTCATCGCCACCGAATGGCCGGTATTTCTCACCATCGACATGACCGACGTCGCCAAAGCGATGAAGGGCTATCGGGTGGTGGACTCCCGAAACCTCCTCGACCCAACGGCAGTCAGGGCCGCAGGACTCGACTACTGGGGTCTTGGACGACCCGGCGCCTGACCAGCTTCTATCTGAACAGATCCTCATCCACCGGCCGCACCAGATCGGCGGCTCGTCCCTCACCACGTGGACCCTCGTAGCCCCTGACCAGAGCGGCAGGAATCCCGTCTGCCTTTCCCATGACGAGGTCGGAGGCAGCCGCGAGCTCATCGGCCACCGCAACCTCCGTCACGTCGAGCTCACGGCCAGACCAGTCCTTCGTCCCTTTGAGATCGAGCACGGCGATGAGCCCCGAGATGCCGATTGCGACATCGGTGAGCCCCCTCCTCCACGGTCTTCCAAAGGTGTCTGAGATGATCACGGCGAGTTCGATTCCGAAGTGTCTCTCGAGCTTTGCTCTAATTCGATGCGCCGACCGATCCGGATCCTCGGGCAGAAGAATCATGGTGCCGGGTGCCGCATTGGAGCGATCGATGCCGGCGTTGGCACAGACAAAGCCGTGTTTTGTCTCGGCGATGATCAGGTCCCCGCGACGTCGCACGATTGATGTCGCCTGCTCCTCGACGAGGAGCTTCTTGAACACTTCGGGGTCACCGATGATCTCTCGCACGGCACCTTCCGCCTTGGAGACGATCTTGTGGGTCACCACGATCACGTCACCCGAAACCGGCTGAAGCGGCTCCAGGGCACCAATCAGCACTGTGGCGACGTCGTCGCCAGGCGAAACCACTCCGATGCCTACCAGCGGGTGTATCTCCAGTGTCATACGGCAAGTATCTCCTCTGCGAGTTCTCGCGCCCTGGTGGCTCTCGCTATCCGGGTGTCGGTGACCATTATCTCAACGCCGCCCAACTGTCTTGCGTCGTCGGCATCTTGGGTATCGACCACGAGCATTTCGATCAGTCCAGCGTATGCCTCGATGACCCCGGCGTTGCCGGCAGGCAGTCCCAGTGATGCCATCACCCGGTCGGCCGGACCTTTGAGGGATTTGCCTCCAAAAAGGGGGCTGACCGCCACGACTCGCTGGTGGCTTCTGATCGCCTGTCGGATCTCGTTGATGGCCAGGATCGGCCATATCGACAGCGGCGGATTGGACGGCGCTATGACGACGACGTCGGCGGCGCCGATCGCTTCCAGAACCCCTGGCGCAGGATGAGCAGCTTCTGAACCCGGGTATCGCAACTCTTTGACCTCGTCGCGATTGCCGCGGAGCACGAAGTATTCCTGGAAGCTGAGCCATTCGTCTCCCTCGATCCTCACTTCTGTACGCAGTGTGTCGTTGGTGGCCGGAACAACGTCGGCCCGAAGATCGAAGCTGTCAGCGATCTCAGCGGTGATTACGGAGAGGGGCTTGCCCTCGGCAAGGGCCTGGGTACGGAACAGGTTCAACGCAAGGTCGAGATCGCCAAGCCGAAAACGGTTGTCCACCCCAAATCGCGCCAGTTCTTCGTTGAGCACAAAGGTGTCGGCGGAACGTCCCCAGCCGTCAGGCCCCTCGACGCCGGCCAGCGTATAGATCACCGTGTCCAGGTCCGCCGAGACGTGAAGGCCATGGATCTCTTCATCGTCGCCGACGTTGACGACAACGGTCAGATCGACGTCGCGCACAGCCGTCAGGCCTCTTGCCATACGGGCGCCACCCACTCCTCCCGACAGTTCCACAACCTTCATTCCAACTCCCAGATCTTGCTCATCGTCATCCTCAGACCACAATGGCACCCCGCATGACCGATGCACCTACTCCGCGAGCCGCGGAAACACAGTCGACCGAAGATCTATCCGCCTCGCCGGTGGTCAAAGTTCTCATGACGACGGTCGGCGGAGCAGACCTCGCCGCGGCTCTTGCTGCTGTTGGCCGACAAGTTTATGACCCGACTCCCGATGTCGTGGTTGTGGGTGGTGAATCTGGCGAGATCCCTGATGGGGCGACGACCGCAGATTCTCTTGAGGAGGCGATCAAGGCTGCGGGTGACGACATCGACTATCTGTGGATACTCCATTCCGACGCACGTCCACGCCCCGATGCCCTGGGGGCATTGGTCACCGAGGTCGAGCTTGCCGATGCGGCTCTGGGCGGCTCCAAGCTCCTTGTTGCCGGTACCGGCGAGGAGCTAGAAGCGGTTGGGAGCTCGACGGATGTGTTCGGTGAGTCCCACAGCGGGCTTGACGAAGGAGAAATCGATCTTCAGCAATACGACGTCGTCCGCGAAGTTGCGTTTGTCAGGTCGGCGTCGATGTTGGTTCGTCGTGATCTCGCCCAGGGTCTCAGAGGTCTTGACGAGCTTCTTCCTCCGATAGCGGCCGGTCTCGATTTCTCGCAGCGAGCGCGTCTGGCTGGGGGGAGGGTGATCAGTGTCCCGTCTTCGGAGGTCTATCACCAGGGGCGGTGCAACGAACATGGCCACGGATGGCGGGAGCAAGCGGGCCGTCTGCGGGCAATGGTCACGGCATACAGCCCGCTGACACTTCTGTGGTTGATCCCCTATGACTTCATTGTCTCGGTTCTCGACTCACTTCTTAGCATGCTTCTCCTCCGATGGAGGCCGGCCGCCCGCTATTCCTTCTCGTGGGCGTGGAATGCCTATCACCTCCCATCCACGATCGGTCTTCGGCGACGCTTCAGGTCGGTTCGCGTGCTGGGTGATGAGGAGCTGTTCCGGTTTCAAGCTCGGGGGTCGGTTCGGCTGCGAGCCGTCGGCTCGGAGCTGGTTGTGCGGATTCTCTCCATGTTCGATGAGGATCAAGCCATTGCCCGTGGGACCAGGCGTGTCCGGGGCTCATCGGGAATATGGGGCGCTGCGATAGCTGTGCTCGTTCTGGCATTCGCCATGCGCTTCTTGATATTCATCGGTGTTCCGAACGTTGGTGCCAGCTTCCCGTTCGAAGAGGCAGCGACGTCTCTGGATCGTTGGTTCGCCGGTTGGAATGATTCAGGTCTGGGCTCTCCTGCGCCGGTCCATCCCTCAGTTGGTGTCACCGGTCTCTGGTCGTGGCTTTGGCTAGGCGCCGAGGGCGCCGCTCGCACACTTCTGACCATCGCCTTCGGGCTCCTCGCGGTCGTGGGAATGGGACGTCTCGCGGGGCGTCTCGGATATCGCGGCCCCGGCCGATATCTGTCTGGATTGGTGCTTCTCGCCGGTCCCGGCACGGCGATTCTCGTGGGGTCGGGGTCATGGTTGGCCCTGGCCGCGGCAGCAACGCTGCCCTGGGCCGTTCGGGCGGTGTTCGTACATCCCGATGAGGTCGGCAGAGGGCGGCTCAGCCATATCGGATGGGCTGTCCTTCTCGGGATACCACTGGCAGCCTTCTCTCCCCTTCTCGCGATTGTCCCGCTTCTCTCTGTGATCGTGTGGAAGCTGTCTGGGGGCAAGGATTCCAGTTTCGGGCTCACTCTCGTCGGTCTTCTCGGGGCGGTCGTCGCGGCCCCATTCATCCTGGGCGACACCGGTTGGACTCTGGACTCCGGACGAAGGCTCGGTCTGTCGGTTGCCGAGCTGTGGCCGGTGTTGCTTGCTGTTGGTTTTGTGCCCATGGTGTTCATTGACTCGAAAACGAGACGACTCGGAACACTGGGCGCCGTCTTGGGACTCTCCGGTTTGCTGGCAGCGGGTCTGCCATATGGTGGCCCGGGGGTCGAAGAAGCAGCCCTCGTTCTGGCATCCTTCGGGACTGCCCTCATCGTGGCGACCGGTCTCGACGTCGTGCCATCCAACCCGTTTCGGCTCATGGGCGCTCTTGTGTCGATCATCATTCTCTTCTTGTCCATTGGAATCTTGGGAAATGGGCGTCTCGGCCTGCCGGGGGGTGACCTCAACGAGCGGATCGAGTTTGCATCAGCGCTGGCTGGTGACGCCGATCCAGGCCGGATTCTCGTCGCCTCGACGCAGAGAGACGACATCCCGGGAGAAGCCAGGCCGGGGCCTGGTTTTTGGTATCGCCTTGTCGATGGCCACGGTATGACCAGCGACGAAGTCTGGCTGCCGATCCCACTCCCCGGCGATCACGAGCTCGACACCGCACTCGTGAGAATCAGCAGCGGTGGCGAATTGCGACCCGGGAACCTGCTCGCGCCGTTTGCCATCGACTGGCTGATCCTTCTCGGCCCGACGTTCCGTTTGGATGAGGTATTTGTTGCCCAACTCGATCTGGTGCCCACTCCCCTCGACCCGGACTCGAGAGTCTTCGCCAACCCTGTCTCGACCCCGCTGGCGGACTCGGGAACCGAATCGGTCTGGCTTCGATCGGGGACAGGTTTCGTTGGTGAGCCCGGTTCGGGGAGGGTTTCTCTGGCGGTTAACCATGACGACGGGTGGAGCCCTG
>JAUXMQ010000232.1 GCA_030623125.1 Acidimicrobiia bacterium | reverse complement strand
TCATCGACGTATTCCCAGACGTCTACTCCAAGGCCCTCGAAGAAGGCGGAGTCCACGACGATCTCCATCTGGCCATCGCCGCTGAGATCGGCGACCGCTCCAACCGAGAAGCCCACCACGAACGACCCCTCAGGGTCCGTTATGACCGAATCACCAAGGACCACAGTTCGCACATCGCCCTCGATCACCTTCTGCATGAAGATGATCGAGTAGTCCCCCACCTCCGGGAGGAAACCGCCGCGGATGTCCTCGGCGACGACAAGGATCTCGTTGATCCCATCGCCTTCGAGATCGGTGCGGACTAGTTGTTTTATCGCCGGGTCGGCCACAACGAGGCCCCGCTCGGCCAGCAGGCCCGAAGCGATGGCAGCAAACGCGCCGTCGTCCACAAAGGGTTCGAATAGATTCGGCTGGAGATCCCATGGCGCGGATATCGCCACCCCGTACGGTCCCGGCCACCCACCGAGCAGGTGGTCGTCCTCCAAAATGACACCGAGGTTGAACACTGGCTCACAGACCAGGCCCTGTGGGCCACCGGTAGTGGTCGCCTCGAGGCCGATCACGGCAATCTGATAGTCCTCACCACCCACGACCGGGAGGGCGCCTTCGGTCTCGGCACGCACCCAGTCGGTACCGTCCCACCATCCAAGGGCGCCAAATCCGGTCACTATCAACGGTTGGTCGGCCCAATTTCCGTCAACCACGTCAGACGTTATGGTGGTCGCCTCCAGTGTTGTGGTCGTGGCGGGCGTGGAGGTTGTCGTCGGGTCTTCGGTCGTCGAGGTGGTCTCGACAGTCGTGATGGTCGTAACGATCCTTGCCGTGGTGGTGACTTCGAGGATGCCTGTCGGATCAGCTGTCTCCGAGACCGGACTACAAGCGGCGAGCACCAGAACGGTTGCGAGAATTGTTCGCCGCATCTCGAGAAAACTACCCGCTCAGCCAGGCAGTTCGAATTGAAACACTCTGATATCGAGTCCGGCGTGCGAGATCAGACGCGAGACCAGATGGATCGGCAGGCCGATCACCGTGAAAGGACTGCCCTTCACCGACTCGATGAACCGCCCGCCTGCGCCCTGAAGCGCGTAGGCGCCAGCCTTGTCCATGGGCTCTCCGGTTGATACGTAGTCGGCGATCTCATCATCGGTCATTGGGAGAAAGGCCACTTCGGTCACATCCACAGCGGGGTGAACCACCGGACCATCGTCCCACGAGGCGACTGCGACACCGGTGAACACCTCGTGACGATCGCCTTGGAGTCGTCGCAACATCGAGCGCGCCTCCTCAGGGTGACCGGGTTTCCCCAGGATCCTCCCCTCGTGAACCACCACGGTGTCGGCCGCAAGCACGACACGATCGGCGGCTGCCACCGCTCGCGCCTTCTCTATGGCAATTCTTTCGACGTACACGCCCGGGGGCTCTTCCGGGCGACGTGACTCATCGATATCTGAAGGTTCGACATCAAAACCGAGACCCAACGTCTCCAACAGCTGGCGGCGGCGGGGCGACCCCGACGCAAGAACCAGTCTCATACGACGGTCCCTTTCCGAATCACAACGGTCGGGTGCCTTAGAACCTCCAGGTCGGAAATCGGATCCTCAGGAAACAGCACGGCGTCCGCAGGAGCGCCGACGGCAAAGTCCGAACTGCGATCGGTGGCCCTGAACCCCGCGGTTGTCACCGCCTCAACGACCTGAAGGTTGGAGAGTCCGTACTCCCCCAGCTTGATCGCCTCGCTGGCCACATTCGCCGGAGTGCCCACGAGATCGGTACCCGCCAGGATCCGCACCCCGGCCTCGAAAGCAGCAGGAAGAAGACGACGCGCGTTGCCGAGACCTTCGATGAGAAGCCGCCCGCCACCCGACTCGGCGCCAAGTTGAACGATCGTCTCCTCGATCCGAAGCACGGTCGGCACCCACATCCCGCCTCGTTGGGCGAGGGTCGCCACGTCGGAGTCGGTGAGAAAGAGACCGTGCTCGATGGAATGGACACCCGCTGCCACCGCCATCGACGGCACCTCCCGCGCCTGCGTATGGATCGCGACCCGAGATCCAGATTCGCCCGCGATCTCAACGGCCCGGCGCAGTTGATCTTCGGTGAAGTTGGCCACCGGGCCTCGTCCCCGTCGGGGCCAGTCGCCGATGAGCTTTACCCAACCCGCTCCCATGACCGCCTGTTCGGCTACCACTGAACCTATTTCGAAGGCATCGATCTCCAGCGCGAAGTCGGGGTAGTAGCCCTCGTTGACGGCGATCATCTGTGCCGCTGCTTCGATCTCCGGACGCTCCGCTTCGGGCATTGCGGCCATCAGGTCAATCACAGTCTTGTCGCACCAACCCTTGTCGAGGAGAAGGGTGACCCCGGCGGACAGAGCATCTCTGGCTCGTTCGACGGCCCCATCGAGAACACCTGGCTGATAACCGCCATTCGGCGCGGGCAGGTCTCTGGTGGCCAGATGAGAATGGGCATCCACCAGACCGGGCACCGCCCAGTAGCCCTCACCCAACGTCGAATCGGCAGCACCAACCGGATCGGCCCAGTAACCGTCGGCGATGTCTCGTGTGACCGTTTCTCCGAAGGGGGAGCGAAGAATGACTCGTGTACTCATGAAGCTGACGGTAACTGCCGACTAGTCCACATAATGGCGACAATGCGCACCGCTCTCACACTCTTGTTGATCTCTGTCGTCGCATGTGGGTCGGCGGCGGAGCCTGCGCTGACCGCCCTCGAGGCTCCAGCCACAACAGCGGTGCCCTCTGCGCCGAGCACCACCGCGGGCGGTCAGCCATACCAAGTGCAGAACTGCGTCGCGCCGCCTGTGACATTCTCGGCGCTATGCGAGGTTTACGACCTCGTTCAGAAATGGCATGTCGACAGACCGTGGCCCAGCTCTGACCTGGCCGGCGTTGCCCTCAGGAGTCTTCGAGAATTCAGCAGCACCGAGACCGAGCCGCGGCCTCGCACTCTTGTGTGCGCGGT
>JAUXMQ010000044.1 GCA_030623125.1 Acidimicrobiia bacterium | reverse complement strand
GATCATCAGGCTGGAGAGAAGCCACTTGGCGAGGTCTGGAAGCCCCGCGTAGTTGCCGGCAGGACCCACTTCACCAAGCCCCGGACCGATGTTGCCGATGGATGCAGCGACGGCCGTGGCCGCGGTGACCAGGTCAAGGCCCTCGCTGGCGTTGGCGTCGATGAAGGCAAGGACGAACGTTGTTGTCATGAAAAGCATCATGTAGAAGAGGAAATACGACTGGACCGCTTCGATAATCGGCTCAGTCACTCGTTTTCCCCCGAAACGGGTGACGAAAATTCCTCTGGGGTGCACCAGTCTTCTCAAATCGGCGTACGCAGCCTTGCTCAGCACCCCGAGTCTGAAGGTTTTCATCCCGCCAGCCGTCGAACCTGCCATTCCTCCAAGGAACATCAGGCCAACCACCATGATCTGGAGGGCGGGACGCCACATTCCCCAGTCGGTTGACGCAAAGCCCGTCGTCGTTACCAGCGAGATCGCGTTGAAGGCGGCGTCTTGGACGGCTTCCATCGGCTCCAAATCGCTGATCAGGCCACCGGCGATGATCACGATCGCGCCGGCGATGATCAAGCTATACAGTCGGAATTCGGAGTTCTTCCAGTATCGGAGCGGCTTTGACCACGCTCGGAAGTGGAGAGCAAACGAGACGCCCGCAACGAACATGAAGAAGGTGATCACCCACTTCGTGTAGCTGCTGAATCCTGCGATGGAGTTGGCCTCGGTGCCGAAGCCACCCGTCGACATGGTCGTGAGTGAGTGGATCACCGCCTGGAAGCCAGTCATATCGCCGACCCATAGGAACCCCATCTCGACGACGGTGATGATGGCGTAGATGATCCAGAGCCGTTTGGCGGTCCCCTGGAAACGAGGGGTCAACCGGTCGGGTGTTGGACCGGGAGATTCGGCACGAGCCAACTGCATGCCGCCTGTTCCAAGGAGAGGAAGGATCGCAACGCCCAAGACGATGACACCCATACCCCCCAGCCACTGGGTCAGGGCTCTCCAGAATGAGATGCCTTTTGGAAGAACGCCTGGGTCGGGAAGGATCGACGCCCCGGTCGTGGTGAAGCCTGAGGCGGTCTCAAACACGGCGTCCGAGATGCTGGGGATAGCCCCGGAGAGCAGATAGGGGAGCGCTCCGAATATGGAGAAGACGAACCAGGCCAACCCCACTGTGGCGAATCCCTGTTTCACAGTGATCGAAGTGGGGCGCTGCACCACCCGGCGGGTCGTGTAACCGAATGCGGCGGTGATCACGGCGGAAACCACAATCCACATCGCCGTCTCGTACTCCGAGTACAGCACCGAGACAACGGCCGACGCAGTCATTGCGATGGCGATGAAGAGGAGAACCGAGCCGAGCACGTAGGCGACGGTTTTCAGGAGGTTGACAGCTAGTGGTTTATTGGAGAGTTGTTCGGTGTCGGTCATGCGGTGAACAGGGCGACCGATTCCTCAATGTCCCTTGGCAGCGAGAAGAAAATGATGTGATCTCCGCCTCGCACCACCGTCGATCCGTCAGGTACGAAGGTGGTGCCGTCGCGGGAGATGCCACCAACGATCACCCCGACGGGGAGGTTGAGGTCGAACAGGGTCTTGTTACATGCCTCAGAGCCCGCGGACACTTCGACTTCCAATGCCTCGGCGTCGGTGTCGGAGAAGGTGGCGACCTGTTCTACTTGACCGTGGCGAACGAACCTGAGGATGGCGCTGGCCGCCATCAACCGTGAGGAGACAGCCGCATCGATCCCCAGCCCCGATAGAAGGCCGACATAGGAGATGCGGTTGAACCGGGATATCGCCATTCCGGCGCCGGTTGCCTTGGCGACGAGACAACCGAGCAGGTTCACTTCGTCCCAGCCAGTGAGTCCAATGGCCACATCCTTGGGTCCAAGATCGAGATCGCCGAGGACGTCGGGGTCGGTCGGATCGCCACATAGGACCAGAGCTTGCGAGTGCCGGGATGCGAGGGCAGTGCACCGATCAGCGTCCTCGTCGATGATGACGACTGAGAGACCGGCTTCAGACATGACGTCGGCGGTCAACTCTGCCAACCGCGTCCCGCCCATGATGATGGCCCGGTCGAGGTTCCGCCGCTTGAGACCCAGTATCTTGGTGGCATCTTCCACCCGGTCGTCGGTGGTCATCAACAACGCGTGGTCGCCGGCTCTGACAAGGGTGTCACCGTGAGCGACGATGGTGCGTCCGTCACGAACCAGGGCGGCAACTACCCAACCCCACTCGGCCTGACGTATTCGCAGATCCCGCAAGGGGCCACCGGTGATAGGTGCGTTGGGGGCGACGATTCCCCCCACCATGACGAGTTTTCCGTCAGCGAATTGGATGACCTCGCTGGCGCCGCCCATTCCGACGATCCCGACGAGTTCCTCCGCGGCGGTTGCTGACGGATCAATGACGACGTCCACACCCAGCCGATCTGCGCCCTCCCGGATCTCCGGGTCCTCTATTCGGGCGATGGTGGTCTTGGTACCGAGCTCGGTTGCGGTATAACAGGCAAGGACGTTGGCGCCATCTGAATTCGACACTGCAATCAGAAGGTCAGACTTCTCGGCATCTGCTTGTTCGAGGACTTTCTTGCTGGCGCCGTTGCCTGTCAGGACGAGGGCATCGATCGTCTCCTGAAGCTGTGCGGCGCGTCTCTCGTCGTACTCGATGACGACGACGTCCTGACCCTCGGCCGAGAGCCGTTCCGCTAGATAGGAGCCGACGGCCCCGGCACCCACGATGATTATTCGCATTTCCGCCGCATTCTTTTCAGCTCAGAATGTCCAGGCTAACTAGGGGCGAGTCGAATGTGACGCCACAACCACCCGTACAATGGGTTCTCGATCCCAGGAGACAGATGGAATTCGACAGCCCAAGAGCGGTAACCGAGGCGTTGACCGCGACCGATTACCTGCCCGACGAGCGCATCGCCCAGGTGGTGTTCCTGGCCGACAGGCTCGACAAGCCCGTGCTGGTGGAGGGCCCGGCGGGAGTGGGCAAGACGGAGCTTGCCAAGGCCGTGGCGGCAATCACCGGCCGGTCCCTGATTCGGCTCCAATGTTACGAGGGTCTCGACGAGGCCAAAGCCCTGTACGAGTGGAACTACAAGAAGCAACTGCTGAGAATTCAATCCGAGGTTGACCATGACTGGGATTCGATCAGTCACGACATCTTCTCCGAAGATTTTCTTCTGACGCGGCCCCTTCTCGAGGCGATCCGCTCGCCCGATCCCGTGGTGCTGCTGATCGATGAGATCGACAGGGTTGAGGTCGAGACCGAAGCGTTGTTGCTCGAGATTCTCTCCGATTTTCAGGTGTCGATTCCCGAGCTCGGGACAATGTACGCAACGACCCAGCCGATGGTGTTTCTCACGTCGAACAACACTCGAGAGCTGAGCGAGGCACTGAAACGCCGGTGCCTCTTCCTTCACATCGACTATCCGGATGTCGAGCGGGAGAAGGAGATACTTACCGCAAAGGTGCCCGGACTGTCCGATCATCTTGCCGATCAGGTAGCCAAAGTTGCCAGATCGATTCGTGGGCTCGACCTGAAAAAGGCCCCCTCGGTGTCAGAGACAATCGACTGGGCAAGAACTCTTCTGGCGCTGTCAGTCGAGGATGTGGATGAAGACGTGCTCGGTGACACGCTCCACGTGTTGTTGAAGTATCAAACCGACATAGAGAGAGCAGCCAAAGAGCTCACATCAGGCAAACAGGACTGAGTGCACGAGTTGATCAGTGTCATCACCGGCTTTCTTGATGAGTTACGCGAGGCCGGTGTCCCTGTCTCGATGGTCGAAGCGATCGACGGGATGAAGGCAGTCGAGACCATCGACCTCGGCGACAAGATCGCGCTTCGGGAGACTCTGCGCGCCACGCTCATCAAGAACATCAGACATGAGCGGGCATTCGACACCGCATTCGACGTCTATTTCTCTAATGTGCCGGGTCCTGCCGAAGCGGACGACCCGGCAAGCGCCGACGGTGGCCCCTCTCCAGCGGCGGGGAACGAACCATTCGACCCTGAGATCGAATTCGACCTCGACGGGCTGATCGAGGCGCTTCTGGAGGCCCTGGCCGGCATGGATGGGGAGTCTTTGCGCCGGGGGGCACGTCAGGCCGTCGAACAACTTGCCGGTATGGAGCCAGGCCGACCTGTCGGAGGGACCTATTACCTCTACCGGACTCTGCGACGTCTCGACCTCGCCCAACTCGAGGCCGACCTGATCGAGGCCTTGATGTCGGAAGAGGATCTCTCGGAGTTCGAGAGACGTCTTCTCAAGGAGGATGTGGAGGCGAGGCTGGAGAAGCTGCGTGAGGAAATCCAGGAGGAGATCAGACGTCGCCTGGTTGCCGACCGTGGTCGAGAGGCTGTGGCTCGCACGCTGAGGCGCCCCCTGGTTGAGGATGTCGACTTGATGCACGCCACCACCAGCGAGCTTGCGGCCATGGAGGCAGCCATCGGACCTCTGACCAGGAAGCTCGCCTCGCGACTGGCGCGGCGTCGCAGGAAGCGCAGCGGGCGTCTCGACTTCCGTCGCACAGTCAGAAGGTCCCTGGCCACTGGTGGAGTTCCCGCAGACCCACAGTTCCGACATCCCCGGCCCCACCGCCCCGAAGTGTGGTTGCTCTGCGACATCTCAGGCTCGATGGCCACGTTCTCCCGATTCACCCTCCAGTTCACACATGCGATGTCGACCCAGTTCTCCAAGCTTCGATCGTTCGCCTTTGTCGACACGGTTGACGAGGTGACAGAGTTCTTTGGACCGGGAATCGATTTCGGCTCCGCCATCAGTCGCATCACCAAAGAGGCCGAGGTGGTCTGGCTCGACGGCCATTCCGACTACGGGAACTCCCTGGAAACCTTTTACAGCCGATACGGAGGCCAATTGACGTCGAGAACCACCGTTCTCATCTCTGGTGACGCCCGAAACAACTATCGCCCCCCTCGCGAGGCTGTTCTGGGGGACATCGCAAAGGCTGCCAGAGCCGTCCTCTGGCTCAATCCCGAGCCACGCTCTTACTGGGACACAGGCGATTCGGCTATGTCTCACTACGCGAAACACTCCACGTCGGTCCATGAGGTGAGGACCCTGCGTCAACTCGAGGAGTTCATCGAGAACCTCACCTTGCCTTCGACCAAGACTTCTCAGAATGTCTAAACCTGGCTAACTGACCTGCCGATGATCCTCCCGTAAGCCCCCAAGGCGGGCTCAATACCGAGGTGAAATCAAAATGGGCTCACGCATTCTCGTTGTGGAGGACTCGGCCGTTATCAGACGGTTGATCGAGGTCTGTCTCCGTGCAGCCGATTTGGAGATCGTTACCCGTGATGACGGCAAGACCGGGCTTCTGGCCGTTGGTTCGGAGTCTCCTGATCTCGTGGTTCTCGACATCGGACTCCCGGGCATGGACGGATGGGAGGTTCTCGACCGCATTCGCAACGATGACCTCACCAAGACAATCCCGGTTGTCGTCCTGACGGCACACGCCGAGGAGGAGTCACGCCGGAGGGCCAACGAAGGTGGAGCCGATGCTTTCGTTACCAAGCCATTCCAGCCAAACGACTTCAGGTCCACTGTTCTCTCGCTTCTCGAGTGAGTTAGACCCGCATCACCTCTGTCGGTAGCCGGCCCCGGAAGAGTCGCATAGCCTCCAGGAGTGGCTCCGACGTCGAAGAATCGAATCCCAACCGTCCGGGTTGGCGTGCTCGGTGTCATCACGATCGCCGTGTACGGATCCTGGTACTACTCCTTCGGGGTCTTGTTGGACCCGATCATCGAGGACACTGGATGGAGCGAAGCGGTCCTGACCACGTCGTTCGCCGTTGCTTCGATGGTGGCCGGCTTCGGTTCGCTGGGAGGTGGCTGGCTTTTGGATCGCAGCGGAAGCCGGGTTGTGTTCGCCGGCGCTGCCGTGACCGGACTGCTCGCATTCCAGGTGGCCGCCTCAACCGAGTCGGTTGCCACTTTCGCAATGATGGCTGCGATTGGGGGAGGGGCCTTTGGGGCTCTGGGCTTCTATCACATCACGCAAACCGCGGCGGTTCGAATAAGCCCCAAGGCAACGACAAAGGCAATTGCCGTGCTGACGATCTGGGGAGCCTTCGCTAGCGCCATATACATGCCTGTCTCTGCATGGTTGGTCCAGTGGGTCGGCTGGCGATCGACCCTACGAATCACGACCATGTCGGCTGTTGCTGCTCTGGTCGTCGGGGCGATTGTTGTTGACACACGGGTGAGAGGAAGGCCAGACAGCAGTCACATATGGACTGAGCTTCTTGGTTCGCTGCGAGTATCCGAGACCAGACGGTTTGTGATCGCCCAGGGTCTGGTGGGCATGGGTGTTGGGACGATCCTGGTCTATCAAGTGCCCGCGATGACCGCGGCGGGGCTGACCCTCACGGCCGCTTCGTTCTGGGCCGGGTTCCGGGGGTTTGCGCAGTTGGGTGGTCGACTTCCGTTGATGCCCATAGTCTCGAAGTTGGGCATCGCAGGATCGTTGCGGCTTGCGTTCGGGGCTATCGGTCTTGGGGCCCTTCTGCTGGCTTTTGCCGGTAACCCGGTCCTCGCTGCGTCCTACGCCCTGCTGGCGGGTTTCGGAATCGGAGCGTCTTCGCCGCTAACCGGAATGCACGCAAGGGACGTATTCGGTGAGAACAGCCTTGGCACCGCCATGGGACTGCTCAGCTTTGTGTTTCTCGTGTTCGGATCGCTTGGCCCTGCGGCCGCGGGCTGGATAGCCACTTCAACGGGGTCGAGGTCCCTGCCTGTGGCTCTGGCGGCCATGGTGACTTTCGCGGCGATACTCTTCGTTCGCCCGGTGTCGGTCTCGACAAACGTTAGGCCGCTTCGTCCTCTCGAATAATCTCGGCAAGACGCTCGATGAGGTCGACGACCCGGTTCGAATAACCCCATTCGTTGTCATACCAGGACATGACTTTCACCAGATTTCCTCCCAGCACGTGGGTGCCGCTGGCGTCGAATATCGATGAGTGGGGGTTGCCGATGACATCGGTGGAGACGATGGGCTCTTCGGTGTACTCGAGAATTCCGGCCATCTCTCCCTCTGCTGCGGCCTTGACGACTGCGTTGACCTCCTCGACCGTGACATCGGTGTCGAGTTCCACGACCAGATCGACCGTTGATCCGTCCGGTACCGGAACTCGCATTGCCATTCCGTCGAGTTTTCCGTCGAGATTTGGCAGCACCTGGCCGACTGCCTTGGCGGCGCCGGTGGTGGTGGGGATGATGTTCTCGGTCGCGGCCCGGCTCCGACGCAGGTCGGCGTGGGGGACGTCGGCGAGTCGCTGGTCGTTGGTGTATGCGTGAACCGTGGTCATCACTCCTTTGCGTATCCCGAAAGCATCGTCGAGGACCTTCGCCAGGGGGGCGAGACAATTGGTTGTGCAAGACGCATTGGAAACGATCAGGTCGTCGGCGTCGAGATCTTCGTCGTTGACGCCGAGGACGACGGTTTCGTCGATGTCATCCTTGGCGGGCACGGTGAGCACGACCCGTTTGGCTCCTGCATCGAGGTGGCTCTGGAGTGACGCACGATCTCGAAATACCCCGGTGGCCTCGACGACGACGTCGACATCCAGCTCGGCCCATGGCAACTTCGCCGGATCGCGTTCCATG
>JAUXMQ010000082.1 GCA_030623125.1 Acidimicrobiia bacterium | reverse complement strand
ATGATGGTTTTCTGATCCCGGCGCAGTGAAGAAGGCCGCCTGGAGACCCTCCACATCGGCGAGAGGCTTGAATCCCAATACGTCGGTATAGAAGGCCGTGGCTTGTTCGAGATCACTGACGAACAGGACCGCATGGTTGAGTGAGAGGGAAGGCATTCACTTTTCAACAACCGCGGGTTGTCGATTCATCCCCTGGCGCGCTAGAGCAACTGTGTGATCCCGAGCACGATCCCCGCAACTCCGAAGACTGTTGCTGTTTGCACCACGAGAAACGTTCGCGCATAGCTGCGCAACGTCTCGTGGAAGTCATAGAGCCGATCGTCGATTTTTTCGAACCGGGCGTCGATCTTCTCGAACTGCGCATCGAAGTCTCCGCGCAGGGCGACCTCAAGGGCTTTTAGATCGTCTTTCGTGGCGACACGACCACCTGTTGGTAGCTGTTCCATAAGTGTCTCAGCCGGTTCTCGTCCCAGTGCTTGCTCAAGAGCAGCATACAAGAAGGCTGTTTCTGCTGGAGTTGACGTGGATATTCCCTCTTTGCCGTCCTCCGAGATTCCAGGGTACGGACGCGGTGTGACAGGAATCAGCCGAGCTGGCCGGCAAGCAAATCGGGGTCGGATGTTGGGAGCTGACAGACAAACCCCTGACATACGTATGCCAGTGTCCCAGCCGGGTCTCTGTTGGCGAGCAATGGCACGCCATCGGTTGCACCAGAGGCCGGTGCCAGGGCGACATGAGGCCGGTACTCCGACCAATGGACGTTCGCGAGGTCTTTCCAGTCGGGGCCGACGATCGCCAACTCCTTGGTGCGGCGAGAGGAGTAGAGGACGGCGAGGTGATGGCCAACCATCGATGGGTACTGACCCATCAGGAGCGCCGCCGAGCCCAGTGCTCCCTCGGCCTCGGCAAAGGTCTCCCGGTCGCCTGTGTAGAGACTTGCGATGAGCAGCGCCTCTGCTGCGAGGGCGTTGCCCGAAGGGAGCGGGTTGTCTGTTGAATCGTCGGGTCTCTTCAGAAGGGTCTCGCCATCATCGGGAGTGCTGAAAAAACCGCCGGCCGGATTGGCGAACCGGCCCAGTTCGGAGACCAACCATGTCGCCCTGTCATACCACCCGACATCGCCTGTCGCCGCGTACAGCGTGAAGAGAGCGACCGCCATCGATGCGTGATCGTCGAGGAACCCCGGAACCGATGTGCGTCCGTGACGCCAGGAGCGCATCAGCCGACCGTCGACCACCAGGTGTTCGAAGATGAAATCCGCGGCCCTGTTCGCTGTTTGAACCAGGGCGGCTTCTCCGAGCGCCGCCCCTGATTCGGCGAACGCGCGGATGGCGAGACCGTTCCAGGAAGCGATCACCTTGTCATCCAGCCCAGGTCTGACTCGTTTCGATCGAGCATCGAGGAGAGTCTGCTTCGCGGACCCCAACCCGGGCGGTGGTGTATCACCTACCACATTGAGGATGTTGCTGCCTTCGAAGTTGCCCTCGGTCGTCACCCCGAAGTACTTCGAGATCTCGCCGGTTCCGTCTCCGAGCAGAGTGTGGATCTCGTCGAGACTCCACACATAGAACCTGCCTTCGACTCCCTCCGAGTCGGCATCCTCGGAGCTGTAGAAGCCACCGTCTTGGTGCTGCAAGTCACGGATCAGGTATTCGAGCGTCGACCGGGCCACTTCAACGAAGTCCGGGCGTTCGTTCTCGATGCCGGCCCAGAGGTAGAGACGGGCCAGTTGGGCGTTGTCGTAGAGCATCTTCTCGAAATGGGGGACGAGCCAGTGCTGATCGACGGAGTACCTGGCGAATCCGCCGCCGATCTGGTCGTGGATGCCGCCGGCGGCCATCTCCTCGAGGGTCTTGTTCAACATGTGGCCGGCACGTGGGGCCCACTCCTCATCTTGGACTCTGAGGAGGAACTCGAGGACTGGTTGTTGCGGGAACTTGGGAGCCCCGCCAAATCCGCCGTGATGGGTGTCGAAGCCGGCAGCGATCTGGCTGTAGGCGAGGTGGAGCTCTTCTGGTCCAGGCAAGTCCGAAGATGGGGTCTCCCGTGTGATCGCCTCGACAAGCTTCTCGGCCTGCTCCGCTACGACGTCGCGACGCATCACCCAGGCTGAGGAAACCGCGGCGATGACCTCACGAAAGCTGGCCATTCCGTGTGCTGACGTCTTCGGAAAGTAGGTGCCGGCGAAGAAGGGCCGCCCGTCGTGGTCGATCCAGACCGTCATCGGCCATCCACCACGTCCGGTCATTGCCTGGACGGCTTCCATGTAGATGGTGTCGACGTCGGGGCGCTCCTCGCGATCCACCTTGACGTTGACGAAGAGCTGGTTCATCTCCCCGGCGGTTTCGATGTCCTCGAAGGACTCATGAGCCATCACATGACACCAGTGACAGGCTGCGTACCCGACGCTGAGCAGAATCGGGACATCCCTCCGGCGAGCCTCCTCAAAGGCCTCCTCACCCCACTCGTACCAGTCGACCGGGTTGTCCTGGTGTTGGAGGAGATATGGAGAGGCGGCTTCAGCGAGACGGTTAGTCATCGACTATGAAGGTAGCTTCGGTCTCGCCCAAGTTGTGAGTTGCCCGTCTATGTTCCACGGTTCGAGAGGAGACTTATGAGCGACAGAGACATCATGGCGCTGACCATGTCCGCCGAGCGACGATGGATGGACCATTGGACTGCGGGTCCGACCCACGAGGGAGAGCCGGTCAGACGTGGTGACAAAGCACCCGACCTGGATCTCATCTCTGAAGACGGATCTCGGACACAGTTGAGTGAGCAGTGGGCGAACACCCCTGCGCTGGTGATGCTCTGGCGGCATCTGGGGTGTGGGTGTGGAGTCGATCGGATCGGGCGTCTCAAAGATGAATACGAGGGCTACCTCGCCTCCGGTCTCAATGTGGTGGCCGTGGTGCCCGGTGACATCGAGAGGGGTGTCGCCTACAAGACGAAGTATGGGCTCCCTGCTCCAATCTTGGCTGATCCCGAGTACACGACCCATAAGGCCTTTGGCCTCTCGCACTGGTCAGAAGAGCAAGTGCTGTACGACGCGCCCGACGAGTTCTGCACGCTGAGCGAGGACATAGGTATGTCCTTCCAGGCCGATCGCCGTGCCGAAGGTCGTCATCTGGTCGATGACCCCTGGATGCAGTCGGCCGAATTCGTCGTGGACACGAGCGGAGTCGTCAAAGTCGCCTACTTCTACAACTACTGCGAGGACTTCCCCGACCCGAGACTGTTCATGACCGCATCCCGACTGGCCCAGTAACCGCTAGTGGTGTGTCGCACAAATAATCACCGCATCTCTCCGGCCCTCGACGCCCCTGGCTTCGTCCTCCGCCTCGACGCATCTCGCCGATGCGCCTTCGTTGTGCGTCCTGGCCAGATGACACCGAGGACTCGGACATATGCTGATGGTATTTCCACGGCACACCACTAGTGCCGACGCTTCTGCTGATGCGTCATGCAAAATCCGACTGGGATGCCAGCTACGGCGCCGATCATGACCGCCCGCTGAATGAGCGTGGTGCCCGCAGCGCCCGTCTGATGGGCCGCTTCGTTTCCGGGGCCGATCTCATACCCGACTTGGTAATCAGTTCGACCGCCATCCGGGCCGTGACCACTGCCCAACTCGCTGCTGAATCTGGTGCGTGGGGCTGCCCGATCGACCTCGAGCCCGGGTTCTACGGCACCGGGCCCGTCAGCGTCCTCGAGATGACTTCCGAAGCACCCGACGTCGAACGCTTGCTGCTGGTAGGTCACCAGCCGACCTGGTCGATGTTGGTCCAGAGGCTCACCGGGGCGCGCGCCGACATGAAGACAGCCTCGGTGGCTGTCATCGACCTCATGAACGAAACGTGGGCCGAACTCCCCACGGCGCGGGGGACTCTGACCTCGCTCCACCATCCGAGGTCCTACTTCGGATCCGAGTGGGACGATGCTTCTTGAGACGTGATGGCAACCGGTCTGCCAACATCGCACCATGACCTGGAAACTCGACTGCGGCGCTTACACACTCTTTGTCATCGAAGACGGCTTCTACTGGCGTGACCCCGACGGCTATCACGACGAGGCAGCGGAGCGGGACTGGCGTTTCCACCCCCGAAACGACGAGGGCCAGGTCCGAATGAACTTCGGTTGTTATCTGATCACCGACGGCGATCGCACGATCATGATCGACGCGGGCATCGGCGACACCCCCGGGGGGCCTCCCGGGATGACAGCGGGCCTGATGCCATCTGCGGTTGACTCCTTGGGTATTGCCCGCGAGTCGGTCGAGACCGTCCTCTATTCGCATATGCACTACGACCACATTGGTGGCAGTCAACGTGATGGCGATGTGGTGTTTCCCCACGCCCGCCATGTGTTTCACGCCAAGGAGTGGGCTTTCTGGAAATCGGGCGAAGATGAACTCGCCAAGGCGGCACAAAAGATCATGCGGCCACTATTGGATCAGGATCGGGTGGACTTCATAGAGAAGGACACCGAGGTCCTTCCGGGAGTCACCGCGGTCGAGTCATTCGGGCACACGCCCGGCCATCTGACTGTCAGCATCATCTCAAACGGCACGAGAACCCTGATCGGAGGAGATGTCAGCAACCACCCGTTCCAGGTGGAGCACCCGCACTGGAGCCTCCCGGTCGACAACGACCATGAGTTGGCCGGCAAGACACGCGACAGGGTTTTCGAAGAATTGCGCCAGTCGGGCACCACGTTTGTTGCCGGGCACTATCCGATGCCGGGTGTCGGCAAGATCGTCACAGATGACAGTTTGAGGGTGTACCAGCCGGGCTCGCCGAACAAGGTCTAGACCACCAGTGGCGACCAAGCTCGGGTCCCGATTCGACAACTGACCATCGCCTCGGGCATCTCCAACATAGGAGATGGCGTCATGGGGGCGGCATTCCCGTTGCTGGTGGCCGCCATCACCCGGGACCCACTGCTCGTGGCCGGTGCGACTCTTGTCGGGCGTCTGCCCTGGTTGCTCTTCGCATTGATATCCGGGGCCCTTGTAGATCGGATGGATCGCAAGCGGGTCATGGTGGTCACCGACATTCTCCGTGCGGTAGGAGTGGGATTGCTTGCACTCGGGCTCTGGGCCGGTGATGTCAGCCTTGTCGTCATTTACGTGGTGGCCTTCGGACTGGGCATTGCCGAGACCTTCTTTGACACATCTGCCGAGGCATTCACGCCCAGGCTGGTCAGCGAAGATCAGCTACCGGGTGCAAATGGGCGGCTCCAGGCGCTCGAATTCGTGGGAGGAGCATTGGCCGGCCCTCCGGTCGGCGCCCTCTTGTTCGCGGTTACGGTGTCGCTGCCTTTCGTCTTCGACTCGGCCTCTTTCGCAATTGCGGCGCTCTTTGTCGCTCTCATCCCGGGCGTCTATCGGTCGGAGCGAGTGACGGAGACGTCAGTCGGGGAAGACATCAAGGAAGGCTTGAGGTGGCTCTGGAGCCAGCGAGTCATTCGAACCCTGGTGATGATGGCCGGTGTCATCAATCTCTTCTCGTTCGCGGTCTTTGCCATTTTCGTACTGTTCGCCCAGGACATTCTTGGCGTTGACGACGTTGGATACGGGCTTCTGATCTCGGTCGTCGGTGTCGGTGGGCTGGCGGGAGCCCTCGTCTCTCCACGGATCGTCGAGAGGATTGGTCCGGGCAACACGCTACGGGTGGTAGTTGGCGGATCGGCGGTCCTCACGTGGGTGTTCGGAGGACTCTCAGATGTGTGGGTCGCAGCGGCGGTGATGGTCCTTTATGGCTTTCTGATCACCGGCTGGAACGTGGTCAGTGTGTCATTGCGTCAGGCTCTGACACCAGATGAGCTGCGGGGGAGGGTCGCTGGGTCGGCACGCCTCCTTGCCTGGGGCACCCAGCCGCTTGGCGCCTTGCTTGGCGGCATCTTGGGAACCGCTTACGGCGTGCGCGCTCCGTTCTTTGTGGGTGCGGGGGCCTATGCGGTGATGCTGGTCGTCACCTGGGCCGTCACTTCCAACAAGTCGATCGAAACGGCCAGGGTGGCAGCACCGTTCGCCTGACAGGGGGGTTGACTGCCGTCAAGGT
>JAUXMQ010000157.1 GCA_030623125.1 Acidimicrobiia bacterium | reverse complement strand
CGAGGCACGTTCGAGGTCGAGTTCGACCACTACGCAGAAGTGCCTCACACCGAAGCCCAACGAGTGATCGCAGCTGCCCAGTCCGAAGACGAGTGAGCGCTGGCAAGGAAAGGATTGTTATGCCTGACGCGGTTTTCCGCCACGAAGAAGATGAGCTGACCCTTCCCGCATATGTGGGAACTGAAGGGGAGATCGGCGTTGACATCGGCAATCTGCGCGCAAGCCTTGGAGTGGTCACCGTCGACAGGGGTTTCGCCAATACCGCTGAAGGCGCATCCTCAGTTAGTTACATCAACGGTGAGGAGGGGATCCTCCGCTATCGCGGCTACCCGATCGAACAACTCGCCGAACAAGCGTCCTTTCTCGAAGTGGCGTACCTGCTCCAGTACGGAGAACTTCCCACCATCGCCGAACTCGGGGCATACGAGGACGCGATTACTCAGCACACTTTGCTCAGGGAGGACGTCAAGCACCTCTTCGAAGCCTTCCCACACTCGGCTCACCCGATGCAGATCCTGGCCTCGGCCACATCGGCTCTGGCCACCTACTACCCGGACGCTCTCGACCCGCTCGATGTAGAAGCAGTTGACATAAGCTCCCGACGTCTCATCGCCAAGACGCCGACGATGATTGCCTGGTCATACAAATACGGGGTTCATCAGCCGTACGTCTACCCGGACAATGACCTCGATTACGCCAGCAGTTTCCTCAGGATGATGTTCGCCGTGCCGGCCGAGGACTACGTGGCAGACCCGGTGGTCACCCGCACCCTCAACATGCTTTTGATCCTCCACGCCGATCACGGACAGAACTGCTCCGCTTCGGCAGTGAGACTGGTTGGTTCAGGTCAGGCCAATATCTTCAGCTCGGTCGCGGCAGGAATCCACGCACTCTCCGGACCTCTCCATGGTGGCGCCAACCAGTCGGTGCTGGAGATGCTCACGAGAATCGTCGAAAGCGGCGACCAGATCGAGACTGTCATCAAGAAGGCAAAAGACAAGGATGACCCGTTCCGTCTCATGGGTTTCGGGCATCGGATCTACAAGAATTTCGATCCACGCGCCCAAATCCTCAAGAAGGCGGCTGAGGATGTGCTCACAGCTCTGGGGGTCGACGACCCCTTGCTCGATCTCGCCATGGAACTGGAGGGCATCGCCCTCTCAGACGAGTATTTCGTGGAACGCAAGCTGTACCCCAACGTCGACTTCTACTCCGGGATCATCTACCGGGCGATGGGATTTCCAACCGACATGTTCACCGTCCTGTTCGCCATGGGTCGTCTTCCCGGCTGGATCTCACAGTGGCGAGAGTTGTCTGCTGATCCCGACACCAAGATCTTCCGCCCCCGCCAGCTTTACACTGGCTCGCCGGAACGTTCCTTCGTCCCCCGCCAAGACCGCTGAGATCTTTCCCGAGGCACCACACAAGACCTGTCAGACAGCTTCGATGTCCTCGACATACGGCTCTTCGACAACGTCGCCACTGACGGCGTCCACCACCACCAGCGCCCGCTGATTGGGAGGCTCAGAGGCTGAATAGAGCACCACCGACCATCTTGGCCGTGACCGCCAGCCGTGAAAACGTACCGCCGCCGACGCATGACCGATTGTGAAGTCAACGGCCGCCCCGGCGACTGTCATCGCCTCGTGCTCATCCACAACGAGGGGCCATGCCGAGGCAAACTGCCAGATCGCAAGCAAGCCGAAACCGACTCCGACAAGCCAGCCGCCGTCAATCGTCACCGTCGCAACCAACCCCGCGGCGAGAAACACCCAGCCGGCGATTCGGCGGCGACCGGGTTCGGGGAATTTGAAGGGGCCAACAACGTTGGCGTCGAGTTCTTCTTCGATGGCAACGGAATCGGCGAGTTCGCGCTCGATGTGGATCCCCTCGCGGTCGGCCCTGGTTTTTGACTCCTCGCTCATGTGGATGGTGGCCTCGCCATCTCGGTCAGGCGTTCTGTCGCCTCGGCGAGAGGGACGCCACGGGTGTCCTTGTCTTCACCGTAGAGACGAAGACCCACCGTTGAGTGGGCCACATCGTCATCGCCCACCACGATGACGGCGGGGTGCTTCTGGGTAAGGGCTCGCCGGATCTTGTCCCCCACCGTCTCCTGTGACGTGTCGACTTCCGACCTCAGCCCGGCATCGCCAAGACTCTGACTGACCGAATCTGCATACTCCTCGTGCCGGTCTGCCACCGGGATGATCGACACCTGGACCGGGGCGAGCCACATCGGGAATGCTCCTGCGTAGTGTTCGACGAGGATCGCGGTGAAACGCTCGATCGAGCCGGCCTTGGCGCAATGGATCATGTAGGGGCGCTCCGTGACATTTCCTGACGCTGCATATTCGAGCTCGAAGCGCTCCGGCAGGTTGAAGTCGAGTTGGATCGTGGAGCACTGCCAGCGGCGACCGATGGCGTCTTTGATATGCACGTCGATCTTTGGTCCGTAGAAAGCACCCTCACCCTCGGCGATTCGATAGGAAACACCATGAGCATCGAGCGCCTGGGCGAGCGCCTTCTCGGTGACCTCCCATTGATTGGCATCGCCGATTGCCTTCTCGGGTCGTGTGCTCAGGTCGGCCTCGAACTCGTCGAACCCAAAATCCCTGAGCCAGGTGAGCACAAAGTCGAGATGCATCTTCAACTCGTCCTGCACCTGATCCTCGGTGCAGAAAGTGTGGGAGTCGTCCATGGTCATCCCACGAACCCGGAGCAGCCCCTGAACCACGCCGGACTTCTCGTAGCGGTAGACGCCGCCAAGCTCGCCGAGCCTCATCGGAAGGTCACGATAGGAGCGACCGCGGCTCTTGTAGATGAGGACGTGGAAGGGGCAGTTCATCGGTTTGACCCGGTATTCCGGATCGTCTCCGTGTTGCATACCCGGGTACATGTACTCCGCGTAGTAATCGAGATGGCCCGAGGTCTGCCACAGCTCAGATTTGCCGATGTGCGGCGTGAAGACGAAGTCGAACCCAAAACGCTCATGCAAAGCCCTGCTGTGATCCTCCATGATCTTCCGCAGTTGCCCACCCTTGGGGTGCCAGATGGCGAGTCCGGAACCGAGCTCAGGTGGGAAGCTGTAAAGATCGAGCTCAGGTCCCAATTTGCGGTGATCTCTCTTTTCCGCCTCCTCGAGACGATGCAGATAGGCCTCCAGATCCCCGGTGGACGCCCACGCAGTTCCGTATATGCGCTGGAGCTGCTCCCGCTTTTCGTCCCCTCGCCAGTATGCCCCTGAGCTTCGAAGCAGTTTCACCGCCGGAATCCGCGAGGTCGACGGGAGATGGGGACCGCGGCAGAGGTCGGTGAAATCATGATTCCTATAAGCCGTTACCTCCTCCCCGTCCGACACCTCAGACGGATCGACACCCTCGATGATCTCGACTTTGAATTTGTGATCGGCAAACATCGCGAGAGCCTCGTCGCGGCTCATCGCCGCTCGCTCGAAAGGCTGATCCTCGGAAATGATCTCCGCCATCCTCTCTTCGATCCGCTCCAGATCGTCAGGATGGAATGGCTCGCCAACCTCGAAGTCGTAGTAGAAACCGTCCTCGATGACCGGGCCGATGGCAAAGGTGGCTCCATCGAAAAGATCGAGAACTGCCTGAGCCATTACATGGGCGGCGGAGTGGCGAAGTATGTGAAGGCCCTCGTCGCTGTCGATGGTGATCACCGCGAAGTCACCACCCTCGTTGATAGGCCGTGATAGGTCGTAGAGGGCTTCGTCCACTTTGACCGCCACCGCGGCGCGGGCCAGCCGGGGGCCGATCGACTCGGCGATGTCGAGCCCGGTAACACCGTTCGGGTGAGAAACAACTTTCCCATCCGGATAACGAAGGTCTATTGGCATGTCATTTTCTCGCTAGCCTGGGACGGCAGAGTAATTCGGTGGTTGGAGATAGTCGCCGGCTTATCAAACAATGAGGGGTGACGCACGGTATGGACGCAAGGGACCTGGTCGAGAGTCTCCACCCAAGCGGTCGGATTCGCGAGTTGGCTGCCGGAGCCAACAAGATATTTCGCGTCACGGAGAACGAGACCGACACCTCGATCGTCAAGGTGTATCCGGT
>JAUXMQ010000186.1 GCA_030623125.1 Acidimicrobiia bacterium | reverse complement strand
GTGTTTCTTCACGCCCAGGAGGTGATCGAGACAGGAGAACCGAAGACTGTCACCTATGGCATCGCTGACGAGGACGCTTTCGAAGTAGGCATGGCGTGCGGGGGCACCATCGACGTCTTCATCGAGATCTGGTGAGCGAAGCCTTAACCGCCATCCAGGAGATCCTCGACGCCGAGCATTTCGGATCGGTTGTCACCTTCGTCGACGGACCCTCCATCGGCACCAAGGTGGTCCTCGACGCCGACGGAAAACCCCTCGTCGGCGAGCTACCTACGGAAGTCGCACACCATGTGACCGAAGATGCACTTGTGCTGATGAATCATGAGCAAAACCGGGCGATGACCTATGGGGACCACGAGGTGTTCTTCGAGACTCTTGCTCCCCCGCCCGACCTGTTGATATTCGGTGCCGTGCACGTCGCCCAAGCCCTGACCACGTTCGCCACCCGGATGGGGTATCGGGTGACGGTGGTCGACTCACGAGCTGTCTTTGCCACCGAGGAGCGATTTCCTGAGGCCAAAGCCGTTCTCAAGGGCTGGCCCGCCGACCTGATGGACCAACTCAACTTCGATCGGAGGACCTGGGTCGTGATCCTCTCCCACGACACCCGGCATGAGACACCGGTCCTGGAGGCGGCCCTCAAGAGCGAGGCCCGGTATATAGGTGCGATGGGGAGCAGGCGGACCCACAATCTCAGAGTGGAACGGCTTCAAGGGATGGGATTCTCAGAAGAGGACACGGCTCGCATCCAGGGACCGGTAGGTCTCGATATCGGGGCTGAATCTCCGCAGGAGATGGCTGTTTCGATTCTCGCCGAGATGACAATGATCCGATATGGAGCCGGTACCGGCATGTCACTTCATGGCACCAAGGGCCGGATCCACAAACAGCGACCCGAGGACTCTTGACGCCTATCTAGCCTCCTCTGTTGTGACAAACAAGGATGACGCTCTTCGCGCCGACATCCGTCGGCTGGGCAACCAGCTGGGTGAGGCCCTCGTTCGCCAACATGGGCAAGAACTTCTCGACCTGGTTGAGAGAGTGAGATCGCTTGGTAAGTCGTCTCGACGCGGAGGCAGTACCGAGGCCACTTCAAAGCTGCATGAGCTTCTCTCGAATCTGTCCACCGGCGAGGTGATCCCCCTGGTCAGGGCGTTCACCACCTACTTCTACCTCGCCAACGTCTCCGAGCAGGTTCACCGCGCCGATGAGCTGGCGCCTGATGAGAGATACCTGCGGTCGACCGTCGACAGGATCATCGAAGCCGGGCTCGACCAGGATCTGGTGGACGAGGTTCTTGCTCGTTTCGAGGTCAGACCTGTGTTCACTGCACATCCGACCGAGACCGCAAGACGGAGCATCCTCACCAAGACCAGCACACTCGCTCGGCTGATCGAAACCCGACTCGAGAGGGACAACCCGGACCAACTGGCGTCGATAGACAGACGATCGGCCGAACTGATCGACCAGATCTGGCTTACGGATGAGCTTCGGCTGGAACAACCCAATGTGGTCGACGAGGCAAGATCCGCCCTCTACTACCTGGTCGCTCTCGCCGAGGAGGTTCTCCCGGTCGTCTCGGAGACGATCGCGACACAGTTCGAGCGTATTGGAGCCGATTCGAGTTCGGTGCTGCTCAAATTCGGCTCATGGGTGGGTGGCGACCGGGACGGAAATCCCGGCGTCTCACCGGAGACGACACTTGAAACTCTCGCCCTACAACACGAGCGCGGTCTCACCTATCTCATCTCCCTCATCGAGGAGTTATCAAACGAGCTGTCGATCTCCAACCGTCTTGCTCCGATAAGCGGCAGTCTCGAGCGATCACTCGAGGCAGACAAGTTGCATCTGCCTGACATCTGGCAGCGGGAGAAAAGAAGGACCGCAGGCGAGCCATATCGCCTCAAGTGCTCGTACATTCACGCCCGTCTCATCAACACCAGAGAGGGAGTGCCCTCGGGAAGCCTCCACCGCGACGGCTCTGGCTACCCCCACCCTGATGAGCTGACCGCCGATCTCGACCTGATGGCGGAATCGCTGAGCCAGGCCAAGGGACAACTGATAGCTGAAGGATCTGTGGCCAGGGTTCGTCGAGCCGTCGTCACCTTCGGCTTCCAGATGGCAACACTCGATGTCAGGGAGCACTCCTCGAAACACAGGACCGCCGTCGAGGAGCTGTTCGACACCGTCTCGGTCGACCTCAAGGCCATGGGAGGTGCCCAACGTCTTCAGGTTCTCTCGAATGAGCTTGCCGGTGCCCGGCCTCTGTCAAGCGCCACAACAGAGCTCTCGACCGAAGTGAGCACGACCCTCGGTGCGTTCCGAGCCATCCGCGAAGCCAAATCCCGCTACGGACAGCAGGTGATCGAGAGCTATATCATCTCGATGACCGAAACCCCGGTCGACGTGCTCGAAGCTGCGGTGCTGGCGCGGGAAGCAGGGCTCATTGACCTTGGGCGCGGCATCGCCGACATCGGACTTGTGCCCCTCGTGGAAACGATCGACGACCTCAAGGGCTCGGGACTGCTGCTCGACAACCTGCTCCACAACCCTCAGTACCGGCGTCTGGTCTCACTTCGAGGCGACTTCCAGGAGGTGATGCTCGGCTATTCCGATTCCAACAAGGTCGGAGGAATCGCGGCTTCCCAATGGGAGATATACAAGGCGCAGAAGGTCATGCGCGCCGTTGCAGAAAAGCACAACGTGACGCTGCGTCTTTTCCACGGCCGGGGCGGCACGATCGGAAGGGGCGGCGGCCCGACCCACGCGGCGGTCCTGGCGCAGCCCTTCGGAACCATCGATGGCTCGATCAAGATCACCGAGCAGGGAGAGGTCATCTCGGAGAAGTACGGCAACCCGGGGATCGCTGCCCGAAACCTCGAGCTGATGGTTGCCTCGGTTCTAGAAAGCTCGCTGCTCCATAGAAAATCGCGTCGGCCTTCAGAAACACTCGACCGTTGGACCGAGGCGATGGACTGTCTCTCGTCGGAGGCTTATGCCTCCTATCGCCGCCTCGTGGAGAACAGCAGTCTCGTCCCCTATTTCCTCTCCTCCACACCGGTCGAGGAGTTGGGAAAGATGAACATCGGCAGCCGCCCATCGCGACGGCCGGGCGGCGTCGGCGGCGTTGACGACCTTCGTGCAATCCCCTGGGTGTTCGGCTGGACCCAGACCAGACAGATCGTCCCCGGATGGTTTGGGGTCGGCTCCGGTCTCCAAGCGGCCCGCAGGGCCGGGTACGAAGATGTGTTGCGGGAGATGGCGTTGGAATGGGGATTTATGCAGACATTTCTGTCAAACGTCGAGATGACCCTCTTCAAGACGGACCTCGACATTGCCGGGCGATATGTCGACACCCTCGTTGCCCCCGAGCACCAGCACCTTCTCCAATCAATCCGGCACGAGCACGATCTGACGATCGCTCAAGTGCTGGAGATTCGAGACGTGGACCAGTTGCTCGGCGACGCCGGTCTTCTCCGTCGCACCCTCGACGTGCGCGACGTCTACCTCGACCCGATCAATTATCTGCAGGTAGCCCTTCTGGGGAGATCCCGTCAAGGGGAAGAATCGCCCGATCTCGATCGAGCTCTGCTGCTGACAGTCAACGGAATCGCTGCCGGCATGCGCAACACCGGGTAGCGAGATAGCCCGC
>JAUXMQ010000117.1 GCA_030623125.1 Acidimicrobiia bacterium | reverse complement strand
TTCAGGATGGGAGATCCGCAGTCGCAATGTGATCGCTCCCGGATCGGTGTGGGGTCCAGGCCAGATCATGGACGAAGGATCCACCGGCGCCCGGATGTGTCTTGACACGATCAAGCCCCACTACGACACCGCGCGGGCGAATGGCAAAGCAGTCGGGCTCGGGCTTGGGATGAAAAACTCGGGTCTCGGCAACGGGTACAAAGAGGTGGCGAAGGCCGTTGTCCGCTTCGAAGAGGACGGCGCTGTGGAGGTCCGACACTCATGGACCGAGATGGGCCAGGGTGTTCACACCGTTGCGCTTCAGGTAACGACCGAAGAACTCGGAATCTCTCCAGACGACGTGCGTGTCGTCGTCGATACCACCAGGGAGCTGGGCACCGGCCAGACCACGGGATCGCGGGGCACTTTGATGGCCTCAGGGTCGATCGCCGATGCCTGCAAGAACGCGATTGCGGGCGGTCGTCAGACCGGGGTCGATTATGAGGGTTCCTACATCATCGACTGGACCAACAAAATCGATGACGACGTCGAGAATCCGATCATCCACTCCACCTTCGGTTATGCCGCGCAGTTGGTGATCGCCGACAAGGAGACCGGTGAGATCGAGAAGGTCGTCGCCGTGCACGACGTCGGCAAGGCGGTCAACCCCATGCTCTGCGAGGGTCAGATCGAAGGCTCTGTTCACATGGGTCTTGGTTACGCGTTGACCGAGGATTTCCCCTGCGATGACGAAGCCAGACCCGAGCACATGACCCTGCGTGCCCTTGACATCATCCGACCCAAGGACATGCCGTCCGTAGAGGTCATTCTCGTCGAGGCCCCTCAACCCAACTCTCCATACGGGATCAAAGGGGTTGGCGAGATCGGACTGGTGCCAACGGCCGGTGCTGTCGCTGCCGCGTATCACGATATCGACGGAATCTGGCGAAACCGTCTCCCCATCAACCGACACGACCCCCTCCAAGTTTGATGGCCGGTGCCCCCGAACTCACGCCCTACTCGTTCGATGTGATGCTCGACCGCGTGGCGCACGAATGGCGGAGCCGGCTGCGGGTATTCGATCTTCCCACCGCGCGATTCTGGTCACCCCACCCCGAAACCGATCTCTCGATGGATTTCCTAGGGCGACCAGCTGCCACTCCAGTCGGACCGGCCGCGGGGCCCCACAGCCAGATGGCGCAGAATATCGTTTTGGGTTGGCTGGCGGGTGCCCGTGTGTTCGAGTTGAAAACGGTGCAGGTCCTCGACGATCTCGAGATCGACCGGCCGTGCATCGACATGGAGACCATCGGCTTCAACATCGAGTGGAGCCAAGAGCTGAAGGTCCACGAATCACTCGAGGAGTATGTGAAGGCATGGATGACCATCGAGATCCTTTCTCGCTGGGACCCAATTCGTGAACTGGTAGGCCCCGATCCCGGTCCTCACGTCTTCGACATGTCGGTCGGCTACGACCTGGATGGGATCAAGACGGACAAGGTGGCGAGCTTCATCGACAGTCTCGTAGATGCGTCGAATGAGATCGAACGGCTCAGACCGATGATCCCGGACTCCTTCGCCGAGTTCCGCGACATCGATTTCCCCGCTTGTGTCTCCGACACGGTCACGGTATCGACCTTTCACGGATGCCCTCCCGACGAGATCGAAGCCATCGCCAAGCACCTGATGACCCGACATGGGCTGGACGTGATAGTCAAGCTCAACCCGACCTTGCTCGGTTTCGGCGACGTTGCCGAGATCCTCCAGGAAACCCTCGGCTACAGCCACATCCGTCTCAATCGCCACGTCTTTCCCGACGATCTACTTTTCGAGCGTGGAGTGGAGCTGATCGAGGAACTCCGCGAATTTGCCAGAGGAGAAGGCCGCAGGTTCGGCATCAAGCTGACCAACACCCTCGTGGTGGACAATGACAAGGGATGGATGCCCGATGATCCGATGTACCTGTCCGGACCTCCATTACACGTCTTGGCGACGACGCTCCTCGACGAGCTGCTCAGCGCAATGCCCAACGTGTTCAAGGTCGCCGGTCACAACGGAGACGTCCAGGTGACATTCTCCGCCGGGGTGACCAAGGAGAACCTGAGCACGACCGTTGGCATGGGAGTTGCGCCCGCGACTCTCAGCTCGGACCTGCTCAAGCCGGGCGGTTACGGGCGGCTGGAGCCGATGCTCCGAAAGCTGACAGGCGATATGAGAGCCGCGGGCGTGAGAAATCTCGCCGATTGGCACCACTACAACTGGCTGGAGGCTCGCACCGCGGGCTACCGCGGGCCTGTCGAAGCACATGTGAGGGCCATCCTCGACGGACCTGAACTTGATCTGTACAGCTACTCCGGCAACCAGAAAACCCGCCGCCGCGTGGCTCACGAACTTCAGATGTGGGGGTGCGTTGCCTGCAATTTCTGTGTCACCGTCTGCCCCAACGACGCCTTCTTCAGCATCAGCACTCCTGAGGGCTCCGGTCTGGTCGGCCGCCAGCAGTACATGGTGCTGGCCGAGCTTTGCAATGATTGTGGCAACTGCATGATCTTCTGTCCCGAGGATGGGGATCCCGCCCAGGTGAAACCCAAACTGTTTCTCACAAAAGAACGGTTCGACATGGCCGAGGGACAAGGCTTTCTTCTTCGGGCGGAGAATGGTCGGGTGGATGTGACCTCCAAGCCCGAGTCCGAATCGGAGACAGAGCGTCTTGTCTCAGTGATCAACAACGAGGAGGGGATCCCGGTCGGTGTCAACCTCCACTAGATATCAACTGAGAAAGAACCCGCAGTTAGGGAGTGGAGCGACCATCGATCCACCCGGCGAGGCAGTAGCCCGATTTCACCGCATGCTCCCGGGCTACGAGCACACTCCGCTCGTTGATCTGACATCGGTCGCCTCGGACCTCGGCCTGGGAGGGATAGCGGTCAAAGTCGAGTCAAACCGCCTGCACCTGCCCTCGTTCAAGATGCTCGGCGCTTCCTGGGCGACATTCCGGGCCCTGGTGGAGCACACCGGCATGGCTGCCGAGGGCTGGGACACGCTTGGCGAATTCGCCGAAGAATTGAAGGCTCATGGTCCCCTGAGCCTTGCCGCCGCCACCGATGGGAACCATGGACGAGCCGTTGCCCGGATGGCAAGGCTTCTTGGGTTGGATACCCGCATATGGGTTCCCTATGACATGGCCCAGTCGAGGATCGATGCCATCGAATCCGAGGGGGCTGAGGTGATCGTCATCGATGGCTACTACGACGACGCAATCGAGGAGTCCGCCGCCGCCGCCTCGGACAACACCTTGGTGATTTCGGATACATCGTGGGACGGCTATGAGGATGTGCCCGGCTGGGTCATCGATGGTTACTCGACGATCTTCGCCGAGGTCGACACCCAGCTGGTCTCCCAGAACCTGGACGCGCCAACACATGTGATCACCCCCATGGGAGTCGGGGCGCTTGGTGCGGCCACTGTGGTCCACTACGACGCCAGAGACCCTCGTCCCACCATCATCGGGGTGGAACCCAGCGAGGCCGCATGTGTCCAGGCCGCATTGGACGTGGGCAAAGTGATAACCATCGAGAGCGAGTTCCGGACCTCAATGGTCGGGTTGAACTGTGGGACTGCGTCACTGATCGCGTTCCCGGCTCTGGCGCACGGGCTCGATTGGACAATCGCCATCGACGACGACTGGGCCGAACGAGCCATGCGGATCTACGCAGACCAAGGTCTTGTGTCCGGCGAATCGGGTGCGGCAACCATGGGGGGGCTACTCGCCCTGACAGATGGGCCGGATCGGACCAAGCTCGGCTTCGATGACAACGCAGAAGTCCTCCTGATCATCACCGAGGGCGCTACGGACCCACACAACTACGAACGGATAGTGGGAAGATCGCCAAGCGAAGTCGCTGAATGAAGCTCTGGGCGTGTGCAGTTACTCCTCGTAGCCCGGGTGCGTGACCAGAGTCCCCACAACACCATCCGCAGACATCACCGGAAGGTGGGGCATCGAACCATGGAGACCCTTCATGATCGTGTACATCACCACCGCCGGTGTCAACGACAGGCCATCGTGGTCGCCGTCTCTGAGCAACGATGCCTCGATCAGTTCGAAAGTGTCCTTGTGGAGGGTCGCCCTGAGAGCAGGCGATGTGTACTCGAGGGCACCGTTGACGACCAGACGATGGGTCTCGCCACGAATGCGGGACTCGATCGAAGAGTCCGAGAACAGCATGAAGGCGTTGTCGTTCTCGGCCTCGAACTCCCCACGGTTGAGATAGAAGCGCGGCTTATCGAGGTAAGGCTTGCCCGAGGTCGGGCACACCGTCACACAGTTGCCGCACTCATTGCAGAAATCGCTGAGTACTGCGATCTGTAATTCCTGGGCAACCGAAAACGACTCGGTGCCGTTGACCACGACCGCGTCACCCGAAACCTCTAGCAATGCCAGGTCGGCGCGCATCGTCTCCATCTCGTAGGTCATCAGGGCGGCGTTGGGACAGACGCCGACACACAGGCTGCAGATGTCGTGACAGTCGAGACATCTGGCTGCCTCGGCCATGGCCTCCTCAGGTGTGTAGCCCACAACCGTCTCGGCGAATCCGCCACGCTGATCGAGCGGCGTGTGCTGGATCGGCACCCGGTACTCACGACGAGACCTGCGAACCACAAGATCCTGGATATCAAATGTCCGAGGTTCCTCGACCGGCATCACTCGCTGCTCACCGTGCTTGATGGCGATCGCTGTGGCAACGGTTTTGCCATCGGCGGCCGCCTTGACGATCGACGAGGGACCGTCGGCAGAAACGTCACCCCCGGCAAAGACCCCAGGGATGGATGACTCGTGTGTCTCGCGGTCGACGCTGATGTATCCCCGATCTGTCAGCGCGGGCAATTCGTCACCGAAGAAGTCCAATACCGAGTGCTGGCTGATGGCGAGGATCAGCGTGTCGAGTTGAATCTCGAACTCGGAGTCCGCCACGTCGAACGGGATCTTCCTCCCCGAAGCGTCCCG
>JAUXMQ010000045.1 GCA_030623125.1 Acidimicrobiia bacterium | reverse complement strand
GTCACGACCGGCAATTTCGGTTCTTGCTATCGACGCACCGCCAGTTGCAGAGGCGATCAACCAACTCGTTCCCATGGCAAGGGCCAAAGTGAGCATGAGGATCCCGCCAGGCCAGGACGCCCAAGGGGCTTTGCAGTCGCTGAAGGATCATCAGACCGCCAATGTGCCATGGGGAGCAAAGATCGACATCCTGTCCGAGGAGGCCGGCGACGCCACGACCATTGACACCGACAACCCGGCGGTAACGGCCTGGAGCGAAGCCTTCAGAGAGGCGTACGGCACCGATCCCGTGGCCGTCGGCGCCGGCGGCTCGATCCCCTTCATCGCTCTGTTCGGCGACCTCTACCCGGACGCTCCGATCATTGTCATTGGCTGTGGGGATCCGACCAGTTCGATCCACGCGCCCAACGAGAGTCAGGACGTCGGGGACCTTGAGAAGGCCACTCTCTCGGAGGCAATCGCCTTCAGATTGCTGGCGGGCTAGCCGGCGCCGTCGAAGCCGAGCTGTCGCCACGCCTCGAAGACAACCACAGCAGCCGAGTTGGACAGATTGAGGGAGCGAACCCCGGCCACCATCGGCAACCGGAGACGTCGTGTGAGCCATGCGAGATCTTGAACCTCGTCGGGCAGACCCACTGACTCGGGACCGAATACGAAAGCATCACCTTCCTGGTATTCGACCTCGCTATAGATCGTCTCGGCGTCGACGGTGAAGGCGAACACACGCGACGGAGCGGTCTCTGCCCTCCATGCGTCCAGGTCGGCGTGAACAGACACAGAGGCCTTGTCCCGATAATCCATCCCGGCACGACGAAGCCTAGCATCGTCCATGGCGAAGCCGAGGGGCTCGATCAGATGGAGCCGACATCCGGTTACAGCCGCCAGACGCATGGCATTGCCCGTGTTTGGCGGGATTTCCGGTCGGTAGAACACAATGTCAAACATGGTCAGCGAATGTCGAACAGGCGAAGTTCGGCGTCCTCGGCCTCAACCAGCCCGTCGTAGTCGACCTCGATCGCCTCGATGCCCCTGGCCCCGGCCATGACCCGGGCCTGAGGAGCGATCACCTGAGCGGCAAAGATGCCACGTACCGGTGCAAGACGAGAATCGTTGTCCAATCGTTCGAGGTAGCGCGCAAGTTGCTCAACACCGTCGATATCTCCGCGTCTCTTGATCTCAATCGCAACGGTCTGCCGGGCGGAGTCGACACAAAGCAGATCGACCGGACCGATGTCGGTCGGGTACTCGCGTCGGATGAGAGTCAGCCCCTCCTCCAACACCCATGGCTTGGCTGCCAGCAGCTCTTGGAGATGGGCCTCGACTCCGTCCTTCTCCAGACCGGGATCATTACCCAAATCGTGGGTGACGTCCGCCAAAATCTCGTGAATCCAGATCGTCAGATGCTCACCCTTGCCGTTGGTCACCAACCAGCGGTCGTCGTGGATTTCGAGCACATTGGGAGCGACCATCCAGTTGAGAGGTTTGGAAGCATTGCCGTCCGAGTGGATCGCCAAGGTCCCGTCGGCCTTGACCATGATGAGTCGGGTCGCCTCAGGGAGGTGGGCGGTCAGCCGACCTGAGTAGTCGACGCTGCACCTGGCGATGACCAGTCTCATCGGAGACTCCTGCCGCTGGGAATCCTCCCGGCGATGACCGCACAAGCCCCGAGGAGCCCGGCAGAGGCGAGCCAACCCGGGACATAAGTGCCAAGCGAGTCTACCGAGAGACCCATCAGCGGCGCTCCGAAGGCCAGACCGAGCAGAAAACCAGCAAGGACCACTCCTGTGCCCTTGCCAACCATTTTCGGAGGGGAGAAGTCCATCACGGCCAGCATGCCAACGGCGTTCCAGGCGATGGCACCGCCTCCGAGGAGGACAGAGGCCGGAATCAGAACCCAGCTCTCCAGCACGCCCCGGGCGGCGAGGGCAAGCAATCCCGCGGTGACCATGGACATGACAGCGAGGATTCGAAGGGTCCGACCGTGACCTATTCGTCGCTCGGACGCGGCCGGCCAGAGGATGCGGGCCGCAATACCCGAGAGCCCGACCACGGCCACTAGCGAGCCTGCTGCCTGGGCCGACCAGAGCTGGTTCTCTTCCGCAAACAGTGGGAGGAATCCAAAAAGGGCCGAAGTCGCCAGCCCGGAGAGGGTGCCGTAGACGGCGACCCACTTGACCTCCATGGGGATGGTCGTATAGGCCCACTCGGCTTGTGTCTCATGCTCGATCGGATTGGTTCGGCCCATCATCCCGACAAGACCCGCCACAGGCATCATCAGAAAAATGAGCAGGGCGACTCTCCAATCCCAAAGGGTTGCGAACACCGGGAGCAGCATCCCGCCCAGGAAGGTGCCGAACTGGACGCCGGACTGTTTCACCCCGGTGACGATCCCTCTCGAGCCGGCCGGCACGTTGTCGACGATGAGCGAGTTCGTGGCCGGGTTGGACCAGCCGTTGGGAATACCCGTTGCGATGGCAGCGACAACGAGGAAACCGTAGGAAGGCGCCAAAGCGAACGCCGTCAGCGTAACGATCCCCGAGGCGAGAACGTTGCGGGTGGCGGCGACTGCCCCGATCCGGTCGGTGATCCGACCGAAGAGTGGAGACGCCAGTGCTCCCACCAAAGCCGTCGCTGTCACCAGCAACCCGACCTGTGACCTTCCGATCCCGAAGCGATCGATCAGTTCGGCTGCGAGAACACTGGCAACGATTATGGGGAAGGTGGCGGTGGCCATGGTGGCGGCCGTGACCGCGCCAAGCCCCGCTCTGGAGAATGACCGCATCACCGCCCAAGTTACTTAAGCGTGTGCAGGAGCGTGGCCTGAGTCCACGTATCTACAAACGCTTGCCTGTTTACGCGACCGCGTCCGTCTCGCGGGTGGGGCGGCTGAAGACAAACCAGACTGCATAGACCCCAACGAGGGCCAGAACGGTTCGCAAGATCTGATTATCGATCAGGAACACAGCCGACACCGTCAGGGAGAGGACAATGGCGATCGCGGCGGTCCACTTCATTCTCATGGTGAGCCCATGTTCTCGGTAGCCCCTGATGATCTTTCCGAAGTATCGATGATTGAGCATCCAGTTGTGCATCTTCTCAGAGGACATCGAGAAGAAGAATGCAGCCAGAATTATCAGATCGAAGGTGGGAATCCCGGGCAGGTAGCTGAGCGGGATCAAACCGAGGCAGATGAAACCGAGAACGAAGAACAAGCCGCGCACCAGCGGGTTGCGCTGTTTTTTGGACGCGTCGGTACCGACTGGCTGAGCCATCACGTGCAAAGTTATCGGAGCTGGTTACTGACGGCGAGTCGGCAAAGAAAACCGACTACCTTCGCGGCCTAGCCACACGGACATGGAGTAACAGGGTGCCAATCGCCACACCTGAGAAATACCGGGAGATGCTCGACTCCGCTCGCAGCGGACGACACGCCCTGCCCGCAACCAACGTCACCTCTTCGTCCACAGTTCTTGCCGCCTTCGAAGGTTTTAGCGAGGCAGGCTCCGACGGGATCATCCAGGTCTCCTACGGGGGAGGCGAGTTTGCCTCAGGTCGGTCCAACAAGGACATGGCGTTGGGGGCCCGCGCGCTCGCTGAGTTCGCCAACGTCGTCGCTCCTCATTATCCGGTCAACATCGCCCTGCACACCGACCACTGCCCACCCGACCGGGTGGATGGTTTCATCCGACCACTGCTTGCAGCGAGCGCCGAGCGTAACTCACGCGGACAGAACCCGATGTTCCAGAGTCACATGCTCGACGCTTCTTCACTTCCAATGGAGGAGAACCTCGCTCTTGCCGACGAACTCCTGGACAAATGTGCCGAGTTGGACATCATTCTCGAGTTGGAGATCGGGATCGTGGGAGGCATCGAGGACACGACCGACAACGAAGACGTCGACCGTTCCAAGCTCTACACATCCCCGGAAGACATGGTGCGGGTCTCCGAAGTACTGGGGACTTTCGAGCGGGGCCGCTACATGCTTGCCGCCGTTTTTGGAAACGTTCATGGCGTCTACAAACCGGGTTTGGTTCACCTGGACCCGAAGATCCTGGCAGACGGTCAGGCAGCCGTCGCCAAACGCTTCGGCGACGAAGCCCGTCACTATCTGGTGTTCCACGGAGGCAGCGGATCGGGTCGCGAGGAGGTCGAGGAAACACTGAAGTACGGCGTGATCAAGATGAACATCGACACCGACACCCAGTACGCATACTCCCGCCCCATCGTCGATCACATGATGTCCAATTATGCAGGCGTGCTCAAGGTTGACGGTGGGGTCGGCAACAAGAAGGTCTACGACCCGAGGTCCTACCTCAAAAAGGCAGAGGTGGGCATGGCAAAGCGGGTCGTGGCGGCATGTGAGATGCTCAAGTCGGCTGGGAAGAGCATCGGCTAGTGGATCAACGCCACAGAACCTGGGCCACATCTGACCGGTGGGTTCCACGAACATTCATTCGACCGTTCGTCCACTTCAGCACGATCGAGGCCTCATCCGGAATCGTTCTCCTCATCGCAGCCATCGGCGCCATCGTGTGGGCGAACAGCGCGTGGTCGGAGACCTACTTCTCACTTCTCGAAGAACCCGTCACTTTCGAATTCCTGGCGATTCACTTCGAGGAGTCCGTTCAAGATGTCATCAACGACGGGCTCATGGCCATCTTCTTCTTTGTCGTCGGTCTCGAGATCAAACGGGAGTTGGTCATTGGAGACCTTCGCGAGCCCAGGGCAGCAGCGTTGCCGGTCATGGCCGCTTTGGGAGGCATGATCGTCCCTGCCGCCATTTACATCGCGTTCAACGCTGGAGCGGGAACCGAGGCGATCCGTGGCTGGGGAATTCCCATGGCCACAGACATCGCTTTCGCCCTTGGAGTCGTCGCGCTGCTCTCATCGAAGGTGCCCTCCGGAGCAAAACTCTTCCTCCTGGCTGTGGCGATTACCGACGACATCGGAGCGATCGCCGTGATCGCCATCTTCTACACCGAGAACCTTCGAGTCGGGTATCTGACCGCTGCCATCGGGTTACTCGTCCTGGTATGGGTGGGGAGCAAGGTCACGATTCGCTCTCATGCGTTTTACGTACCTCTCGCCATCGTCATCTGGTATCTGGTATTGGAGTCAGGCGTCCACGCAACACTGGCGGGTGTTGCTCTCGGCTTTCTCGTCCCCGCCCGCCCCTATTACTCGCGGGACGAGTTCGACCGCCGATCCCGTGCGATCCTCGACGAGTTTCCCCCCGAACTCGAGAGCACTGAAGCCCAGGAGCACGCCGACCACGAGGCTCTGTTGCTCGCCAAGATTGCCAAGGAGTCGGTTGCTCCGCTCACCCGGAACGAGCATCACCTCGTTGGATGGAGCTCGTTTCTCATCGTTCCTATCTTCGCCCTGGCTAACGCCGGGGTGGACTTCAGGGCCGTCAACCTCTCTGAGGCCCTCACGTCGTCGATCGCCCTGGGTGTCTCCGTCGGCCTGGTAGTCGGGAAAATGGTTGGGATCACCGGCTTCACCTACGCAGCAGTCAAGCTCGGGTTGGGCAAGCTCCCAGCGAGGACCGGGTGGACCCATATTGTGGGCCTCTCGGCTGTAGCCGGGATCGGATTCACGGTTTCGCTTTTCGTGACGGGTCTTGCATTCAGTGATCCCCACCTCACAGACCTGGCCAAGGTCGGCATCTTCGCCGGCTCCCTGATCGCAGGAGTCATCGGTTCCCTGGTGCTGATACGAGCCAAACCGCCGATCGACTCGTGAGCCTCCCACCTGAGTCGATTGTCTGCGTCGAGTGTGGAGCCACCGCGCACCTGATCAGCTTTCTCCCGGTGGACGAGCTTCCCGAGCCGGGTACGGCCTTCGCCTACCGATGCAGCGACTGCATGGACCGCTTCGACATGGTCTGGGAAGAGGAACCCGAATAACCCAAGTCCGCCTCCCCAGACATCGTGCCTAAGGCTTGGCGCGTCGCATATGATCTTTTGCGGGTCGAGAAAGACCTAATCCTCCCAGAGATGGACCCTGATCGAATCGGCGTCGAATCCCATCTCATCACAGAAGGCCCTGAAACGGTTTCGAGGCACACCCCTCCACTCGAGATCAGACAGCTCTTCTGTGAGAGGGACATCCAACCGCAGAGTGGTCAATTCCCGGTACAGGTAGACGTCATCCTGGCGCTCCCGAAGTGTCACGGCCAGCTTCTCAGCTCCGCGAGGCCTGACCTCCCAGTCATCGACACTCGCCGGGATCATCTCCAATCGCGGATATCGAGCCAGAACCGTGGATGCCGACTTGGCGCCCCATCCCGGCAGACCCGGCACGCCGTCGGCGGTATCACCGACCAGGGCCAGGTAGTCCGGTATCGACTCAGGATGCACACCAAACTTCTCCACAACGGCATCCTCGTCGAGGATCTTCTGTTCCCGTCTGTTGTAGGTGACGATGCGATTGCCCACCACGACTTGGGCCAGGTCCTTGTCCGGGGTGGCGATGACCACTTGATCGACATCCTCGACCCAGCGAATCGCCCCCGACGCCAGAGCGTCGTCTGCCTCGAACTCGATGTTGCGCCACACGACTACGCCAATCGCCTCCATCGCACGCTCGGCGAGCGGAAACTGACCGAGCAATTCCTCTTCCATGCCGGCTGACGTCTTGTAGCCAGCGAACATGTCGTTGCGAAACGACTCGATCACGGTGTCGAAGCTGGCTGCCAGATGCGTCACCGCGGGTTCGCGGAGGAGGGCCAAAGTCGATTCGAGGATCCCGAGCGTGGCCCGAATGTCCACCCCGCTCGGTCCCGGGACGATGTCGCGGCGACCGAAGTGAGAGCGAAAGAGTTCGTATGTACCATCGAGTAAGTGGAGACGCACGAGAACGATCCTACGTCCGAAAAGCCTGGCGATCCCTGGGACAGCGTGACCGACGACTTCGGCGGGCTCGGCCAGCAGCTCAAGGACACCTATCGAAAGGTCGCCAAGGACCGCGGACCCTCAGACGATGAGATCAAACAGGCCTTCTCCACCCTCGCAGGAGCCTGGAGTCAGGTAGCGGAGTCGGTGTCCACGGTGCTCACGGACCCCGACATCAGACAGCAGCTCAAGGAGGCGGCCAGCTCTCTCGCTACGGCTCTGGGGGCAACCATTACCGAGCTCGGCTCCGAGCTGAAGAAGGCTACGAGTCCGGCCGCGCCACAGGGAGACGAGGAGGAGTAAGACTCAGCCCTTCCGGGCGAGCCGCGCCACCAAACCGTTGATCAGGGCAGCGCCCGTCGCGGCGTCGTCGACAGTCACAGCGAAGCGACGATCGTTCTCGAATGTCACTTCTATCGCATCGCCACGTCGAAGCACTATGGCTGAAGCCCCCGAGGTCACCCGCCATCCCCAACCGCCCCACGCCGCCGGTTCGAGATCGATGGCCAGGGCAGATTGAACGTCGTCAAGGGCGATTCTCCTGGCCCGCATCCCCCTCTTCTTGATGGTCTCTCTAAGCACCGGCATCCTCAGTTACTACCTGGCCCTGGTATCCGGGCTGATGGTCAAGTCCCGCTCCACGGAAACATCCACGCTGAAGAGCCGGGGGACTACCACCTCTCAGATGGGCCTACTTGCCCTGGTGGAGGGGCTGCTGCTGGCT
>JAUXMQ010000143.1 GCA_030623125.1 Acidimicrobiia bacterium | reverse complement strand
GGACGACTGGGACGACAGTTTCGATGATCTGAGACCCCAAGTCACCGATCCGACCTTTCAGCGCGTGGATTGGATCATGCGGATCCATGCCCTCGATGCAGGAAGCATGAAAGCCCACTACGTCCTTTATCGGCAGGCGATGAAGGGAACGGCCACCCTGCGCAAGGTAGAGCGGGAGATGGTTGCCCTCGTTGTGTCAAAGACCAATGACTGTCATTACTGAGTGACTCATCACCGGCGTGGTCTACGTCGGTTGCTCAGGGACGATGATCTGGCTCAGCGTATCGAAGATGACTTCGAGTCCGCCGGTCTTTCAGACAAGCGTCTCGCCATGCTGATGTACGCCGTGAAGTTGACGAAGGATCCGGGATCAATGGTGGAGTCCGACATCGAGGCCATGCGCCGGCTGGGCTTCAGCGACACCGACATCCTCCACATCGCCGAGGTCACCGGTTATTACGCGTATGCCAACCGGATAGCCGACGGTTTGGGGATCCCCCTCGAGGACTGGATCTCGGAGCAGAACGACTAAGCCGGCTTGTGGGCAATGCAATCGATCTCGACGGCTGCATCGAGGGCGAGATCGACGCCACCCACTGTGATCCGAGCCGGAGGCGAATCGCCAAACGCTTCGAGGTATGCGCTGTTCATCTCATTGAAGGCCGCCATGTCAGAAACGTAGACGTTGACCTTTACGACATCGTCGAGAGACGCACCACTGGCATGAAGGATGGTCTCGATGTTGCTGAGTGTCTGAGTCGTTTCCGGACCGGCACCACCGGGGATCAACTCCATCGAGTCGGGCAGCGTGCCCAATGAGCCCGACACGTAGATGGTGTCTCCGGCGACAACCGCATGACTGAACGAAGGAAGGCGGGCGAGCCCTTCCACGACGATTTTCTCCACTGCTTGGCCTCCTGGTCGATACTGTCCGGACAGTGAGGCTAGTGCTCCGACCACAAACGTTTGCCGCGCTCAGGACGGCCAGAAACGCCCCTGGCTGTGTCCTCGACCTCGACGAACGGCCCGGTGCGCTTTCGGTCAGCGTCCTTGCCAGAGTCGCCCCTGCCTCGCCCTTAGCATCGCCAACGTCTATGGCCAGAGCACTAGGCATCCGATGAACGAGCAGCGACCAACCGGATGGCCCGGCGACCCTGTCGAAGCTCCCAGCATCGAGGCGATCGAGAAGGCGGCCCGTCGGCTCAAGGGAACCATCGTCCGGACGCCGCTCCTCTCGCTGGTCAGCCACGAGGGCAACACCGAGATCTATCTGAAACCGGAGACCCTTCAGCCGATAGGCTCGTTCAAGGTGCGAGGCGTCGGCAACTGGGCTCTGAGTCTTTCCGAAGAGGAGGCGGCCAAAGGGCTTTCGACGACAAGTGCCGGCAACACGGCCCAGGCCGTTGGCTACATGGCCCGGGAGTTGGGGGTGCCTTCACGCTCGCTGGTTCCGGAGACACTTCACGAGGGAAAACGGCGGGCGATCGAGGCATATGGCACAGAGCTTGTCGGGGTGTCGATGACCGATCTGATGATCTACATGTTCGAGGAAGGCTGGCGCGAGGAGCCGTACTGCTATCTCAATCCTTGGGGCGAACCGTTGATGATCTCCGGGCACGGGACTATCGGTCTCGAGATTCACGAGGATCTCCCTGACGTCGACTCGGTGTTCGTACCCGTGGGCGGGGGTGCCCTGCTCTCCGGTGTGGCAGCAGCGCTCAAGACTCTCGAGCCGTCGGTGCGGGTCTACGCGGTTCAAGCCGAGGTGAACTCGGCCCTCGCCGCCGCTTTCACCGCGGGCGGTCCGGTGTGGATCGACTGGCATGACACAATCGTCGAAGGCGCCTCCACTCCGGTGATAACACACAACATGTATCCGATGCTTCAGGATCTGGTCGACGAGGTGGTTCTGGTCTCCGAGAACGATGTCAGGACGGCGATGCGACGTCTGGCGTTGAGCGACAAACTGGTGACCGAAGGCGCGGGCGCGGCCAGCCTCGCCGCCGCTCTGAAAGTGCCCTTGTCTGAGAGGGGGTCTTCGGTTTGCGTAGTGAGTGGAGGGAGTGTCGACCCCCTCCTCCTCGCTGAGTTGGTCGCTTCCGAGTGACTTTTCTCTACTTCGCCTATGGCTCAAACCTCTGGCCGCCACGGCTTCGAGGCAGATGCCCTTCGGCACGTGAGATCGGCTCGGCCGTTCTCCAAGGGTGGGCGCCGGTCTACTCAAAACCCTCTGTGGACGGTTCAGCGAAGCTGAGCATCGTGGAGCGGGAGGACGCCCAGGTGCACGGGGCGCTGTATGAGATCGACGAGGCAGAGCGTTCTGCGCTCGATCAGGCAGAGCCGGGCTATCAGCCTGTTGTTGTCGACGTGAGCCGGAGGTCGGGCGAACTGTCGGATGTGTTGACCTATCAATGGACGGATGCTCCCGCCCTTCGGGCCCCGTATGACTGGTATCTGTCGATGGTGCTGATGGGTGCTCGTCACCATCAGCTTCCGGATGAGTACGTGGCGTCTTGCCTTGTTGTCACCACAGAAAGAGATCCTCTGGCCGGGACGTTCGTACGGTGACATCTGATTACAACGCCGCACCCGTGTCCTATCTTCAAGCCAATGGCCATGAGCCCGTGGCGACCGGATCTGACGATGTCGAAGCTGTTCGCCGGTGGGCTCTTCCGGAGAACAAGAGAGGGCAGCCTTAGATCAAGTCAGTCTCTCAGGGTGCCGATATCAGTCATTGAACCCTGACCATATTCGGCATGCTCGAACGCGGACATCGCCAGTCGGTCGGGGCTGTTCGTCGACTGGAAGTGGTCAGAGAAGATGCTGAATCAGAACGAGCCGACTCCGGGAGTGTCCGGGGAGACGCCGGCTGAGGAGAATTCAGCCGCCAAGGATGGCGCCGGCAACCTGTTGCAAACCTCGGGTGAGTCGACAGCTTGGTCTGGGTTCCGCATTCGAGGTGCTCTCGCAACTCTGGTCATATGCGTGGCGCTGGGTCTCTGGTGGGGCTGGATTGGCGGATTCGTTCTTGCGGGGCTCGCTGCTATCACCATTGCTGACGCCGACTCGCGTCGGCGACGTGGTTCGGTCCGCCTGACAAGATCGATATTCCTTGACATGACGCTGATCGGTGTGGCAATCGTCTTTGCCGATCTGGAACCGGCGGGTGTCGGAGCCGCCTATGTCTACATGATGGCCGTGCCGCTTCTTCTTCTATCAGCGACTCGCGCGGTCTGGGTCATGGCATACGGAACTGTTTGGGCGGTGCTTGCCCTGTCACCGATGTCACTGTTTCCGGTTCCACCAGAGGTGAGTCGCTCGGTGACCACGGCTTTCGCTTATGTGATATTCACCGGTTTGCTGCTTTCCCTGATTGCTGTTCTCGCCCGATCACTTCGGCGCACTCAGAAGACGACGGAGCGACGACTGAAAAGCGAAGTCGCCATGGCCGTTGCCGGCCAGCAACTGCTTTCCGAAACCGATGATGACGCCTTGACCGAAGCTCTCAAGGCGATACGAGAGGCTACCGGTGCCGACATTGCGTTTGTCGCCGAGAACAGCGGTGATCACCGAACCGGCCCTGCCGCGGTGGTGAGACAGGTGTCGGGAGCTCCGGATTCGATCTCGCGCTCCACTTCGATGCGCTGGACGCTTCCCTACATGCAGCATCGGGAGCCTGCGGCTGCTTTGGCGGCCGGCAAGGCCGTCCGAATGGACGAGACTCTTGCGATCGTTCTCGGCCGCGACCCGGACGCAGTTTTTGCGCTCGCCGTGCCTATCTCGGTTGGCGGCGAGTGGGCAGGGTTCTTGGGAATCGCACATGACACATCAGATGGGTCGACGCCTGACCCTGATCTTCCTGCCCTGGAAACGATCGCAGCAATGATCGGCGCTTTTCTCGAGCGGGAGCAGTCCTATTCTCGACTCGAGCAGTTGGTCCGGTCGAAGGACCGCTTCCTCGCCAGCGTGAGCCACGAGATACGTACCCCTCTCACCTCGGTGGTTGGGTTCGCCTCCGTACTTCGAGACGACGATGACCAGCTCAGTTCCGGGGAGCGCAACGAGCTCGTCGAACTCATGCTTCAGCAGTCTCTTGAGGTATCTGATCTTGTTGAGGATCTCCTTGTGGCAGCTGGCGCGGAGATCGACGCTGTCACCGTCACCAAAGAGCCGGTGCCTCTTGGTAAGGAGATCGAGAGTGTGCTAGCTGCACGACTCTGGACCGATGAGAAGGACATCTTTGTGGCGGCAACCCCGAGTCACCAGGCCCTTGCCGATCCGAACCGAGTCCGTCAGATCATCCGCAATCTCGTGACAAATGCTCTGCGTTATGGCGGCGATGAGATCACGATCACAACTCACCGGGACGGACCTGACG
>JAUXMQ010000042.1 GCA_030623125.1 Acidimicrobiia bacterium | reverse complement strand
CGTGGCCCGAGGTTGAAGAAATAGGCCTCGTCATAGGCAAGGAATGCGTTGTTCTTGCCGGCCGGCGTCTCGGCGACTCCGGGGAGTTCGAGGAATGCCTCGATCCCGCCTAAAGCGGCCAGTCCCGCCTCGGGCAAGACGATCACATCGGGGGCTGCGGCGACCAGTGCCTCGGGGGTGAGGGGCGCCGGCCCGAACACACCTGCCACAACACCGGCGTCGATGGCACCGGCGCCCTCGATCATCGCCTGGGTCGCCATCCCGACGCCAAAGAGGAACACCAATTGCGGCCCTCGCACATAGACAAAAGCCACCGTGGGGTCCGACTCGTCGGGTTCGGCGAGGTCACGTGCCGCGTTGATCTCGGCCATCACCCTCCCGGCCAGTTCGACACCTTCTGTCGGCACACCGAGAATCTCCGCCACCTGACCGATCTTGGTTTCCACGCCATCGAGGGTGGTCTGCGTCTCGAGGATGATTACGGGAATCCCCGCCTCTCGAAGTTGTTCGATCACCTCCGGTGGCCCGACCTGCTGATCACCGATGACCAGGGTCGGATCAAACCGAATCACAGCCTCGGCCGCAAGCTGTTGGGCGAAGCCCACTGTCTGGCCCTGATCGTTCAGAGCGGCCGCCTCAGCGGGATACGTCGTGGTGACGTCAACACCAACCACATTGTTACCAAGACCAAGTTCGAAGATGATCTCAGTCAGATCGCCGTTGAGAGAGACGATGCGTGAGATGTCGTTGATCGTGGTTTCTACACCATCCACTCCAACGAAGACCCTTGCATCGGCAAGCGACGTCGAAGTTGTCTCAATGGTGGTGGTTGTTGACTGTGTGGTGGTGATTGTCTCGGTGGTAGTTGTCGATGAGGGGCCGGTGTCGACAGATACGGCGGGGCTGCATGCTGCGACAACCATGACGGTCATCACCGCAAGAGCTATCAGGGATTTTCTTCGTATCAAGGTTCTACCTCATTTCGATTCGGTCATGGAAGGAGTCGATGCCCGCTGTTGGGCCCGGTGTATCGAGATCAGTCGATCTCCTGCGATGGCTCGATAGCCGGCCCAGATGAGGAGGAGCCCGATCAGCTCGGTGACGTAGAGAACCTCGACGACTCCGGCCCGGGCGAACCCGCCACCGACTCCGGGGAGAATCGCCCCGACTGCGATCAAAATGTTTCCGAGGACTCGGGATGAGGCGTCACCTTGGCGCCAGTAACGCCACGCCGACCAGATCGCCCCTCCAATCAAGAAGACCACTGCATAGAGGTTCACCAACGGCGAAAAGAGCCGGACCCACTGCCAGGCCAGGACCTCCCCGGACAGCCGGTTCGGCTCCGCCAACTCGTACAGAAGCGGAGCGGACACCACAAATGCCGCAGCTATGGCTATGTATGTGACGAGGGCGACGGCGAGACGATCGGCGGTCCGTCTCGGAAGCAGCAGATACACGGTGCCCTGGGCCAGGGGAGCACCGCCGAGTAAGGCGCCGGCGACATACCAGGCGCGAAAGACCGGTTCGCTCCAGCCGAAGACCGTCGTCACTGCTTCGGTGAGGGTGCCCAGACCGTACAGACCAACACCGATCATCCACCACATGACGTATCGGGCCGATGGGTCGCGACGCCAATGCAGCCACAACACACGGAAAAAGGCGATGGCAACCACCGTCGTCACGATCGGCAAATAGTGGATCAGATTGGTTGAGATGTCGCGCTCCAGCACCGCATGGCCGGGGAGTGAAACCAAGCCTTGCGCCGACACCAAGTCGAATCGAAGCCGACACGACGTCGGGAAGATTCAGCTTCCTTATTCCTCTTCCGTGGTGATAGAGGAAGGAGCGCGCTCGCGTTGGAGCGCGGCACGCAGCTCGTATGCGTTGATCGGTTTGAGGACGCAGGCATCGGCGCCGGCGCGTCGGGCGATGAACTCGTCGGCCGACCTGTCGAGCAGCAAGACAGTCCGGGGGCGGTCGGCTTCATCGACCTCGCCTCTTATCCCTCTGATGACGGCCATCCCCCCCATGCTGCCCACCTGCATGTCGACAATGACCGCGTCCGGCCGTTTCTCCATCACCAGAGTCGTCGTCAATCGTGGGTCGCTGATCTCCTCAATGGACCATTCACCGAGGGACAGCGAGGCCCTCACTTCGTTGGCTACCCATGAGGCGTCGGTGACAAGAAGGACTTTCGACATCGAGTGGGCACGTTAACCCCGGCGGACGACCTGTCCCCAAAGCCTTCTGTGAAGATTCGCGCGGGCATAAGCCGCGCGGATCTTCACAGAACGGTATCTGGCACCCCGAGATCGGGTATTGGTGGCCCGCCCCTAACCTCACAAGCCGTGCGGCGTCTAGCTCTCATCGTGCTTTTCCTGGCGATCCCGATCGTGGCCCTGGCTCACGATGCACATGGTGGGATCGACGTCATCGATGTCAGCGGACCGCTCGACGGATCCGCACTCGACTTCATGACGGAGTCGATCGAACTCGCCGCTGCCTCCGGACAGGTTCTGGCTGTTCTTCAGCTCAACTCGAAGGCAGTTCTCGACGGTGAGGCCTACGACAGGCTGGTCGAAGTGCTGTCAAGCCCCCCATTGCCGGTTGCCTTATGGGTCGGGCCCGAGCCGGCGGTTGCCTATGGGGGAGCAGCGCTGATGGCCATCGGCGCCGATGAGGTTGCGATCGCACCCGGTTCCGAAGTCGGCCATCTTCAGCCCCGGGTTGCCGGAGATGATCCCGGTCGGGACGACACCGTTCTGTCTGCCGAGGAGACCGGTCTCGAGCTTCAGCCCACACTTCGCCAGTATTTGCAGGATCTCGACGGTCGGACCTTTGCCACCGCCAATGGGCCCGTCACCGTCTCGACCATCGAGGAATTCGGCGACGGCGTGACCCTGAAGACAACAACGTTCCGCAAGCCGGGCCTGGGTACCAGATTCTTCAGGTTGGCGGTCACCCCCGAGGCCGCTTTCTTCTTTCTGGTCATCGGCCTGAGCATGGTGACCTTTGAGTTCTTCGCCCTGGGCCCGGGTGTCGCCGCCGGAGTTGCTTCGATCTCGTTGCTTCTCGCCGGCTGGGGAGTAGTCAACCTGCCGGTGCGCTGGTGGGCGCTGGTCCTCGCCATAACGAGTTGGGCTCTGCTCACCGTTGCCCATCAAAAGGGAGGAGTTCTCGCAATGACCGTGACCGGAGCGATTCTCCTTCAGTTGTCCGGGATGTTCTTCGTGGACGGCGCGGGTCAGATAGATCCGAGATGGTGGCTGGTCCTGCCGTCGGTGTTGGGGGTGCTCTTCTTCTTCCTGCTGGCCATGCCGACTGTTCAGCGGGCCCGGTTGTCGACACAGACCATCGGCCGCGACTCCCTTATCGGCCATGCCGGCCGGGCTCTCGTCGAGTTCGAACCCAACGGTCTGGTTGAAGTGAACGGTGCCCGTTGGCGCGCAACCGCTCATCGTGAAGCGGGCATCGCCGAAGGCGACGAGATCACCGTGATCGGAGTAGACGGGCTCTATCTCGAGGTTGAGCATTGATCAGCAGACTCCAGAGCGAGATCGCGAAATTTATCGAGCCCGATCCAAAGTTCTTCTTGAAGGGTCGGCGCCGAGTCTGTAGCTTCCTCTCGGGTTGTCGCTAGAACCGGGAGGATATTTCCCACATGGACGATTGGCAGTTGGTTGCTCTGTGTCGTGGGAACCACGCCTATCTTTTCTTTCCGCCTCCAACCTTTGAACGCAAAGAGGAGCGGGAGCGACGAGAGATGAAGGCTAAAGCCATATGTGGGGTGTGTCCCGTTCAGGATCCCTGCTCGACTCATGCCGTGGCCATCCGCGAGCCATTTGGCATATGGGGAGGACTAACAGAGGTCGAACGACGCAACGCTGCTCTTACTGGCTGACCACGCAACCTGACGCGAGAGCGATCACCGGAGCGTCCGGGTATCGCCCTTTCGGACTGTGAGTCCCTCCTTGTCAGCCCACTCCAACAATGGGACGGCGTATTTCCGCGACAGCCCAACGGCATCACGGAACTGGGCGACGGTGAATTCTTCCGGCAGGGATCCGAGGAGACGCCGGATCTCATGTATCTGGTGGGGCAGCCACACCAGGTCATCGCTCACTCGAACCAGCTCACCGCTTCTCAATTGAAGATGAAGCAACTCCGAATCCAGACCCAACTCGGCAACCGTTGGCACGGCCAGAGCGACCCCGAGCTCGGCCCTGGCGCGCTCCCATTCGGCCTGTGCCTTCTCCGGCAGTCCGACTGTCCTACCCGACGCGGCAATATCGGGTCCGACGCGCTCCAGGCCTGACGTCTCGGAAACCACAAGTTCGGCGATCTCGCTGTTCACACCGAGACGCTCGGCAAGCGTCGCCAGAGGCAGACCGACCCTCAGCGGATGGGCCTCATGTTCTGTGGCCACCAACCTGGCTGCCTTCTCGCCAAGAGAGCCGAACGCCTCGGTGGAAAGGAGTTGACCGGCGACCTCGATGGCATCGGGCGGATTCCCCCCTCGAGTCTGGGCGGAGATCCTTGCCGCGTCGGCACTGCCTCGAATGGAGATCAACCGGGCTGCCAGCTCATCGGCATGGGCGTCCGGATCGATCGACCGAGCCAGGGTCATAGCGTTCCTGGTCGCTCCTGGTTCCGGGTCCAGCACGCGCCCGCCGCCAACAACAAGCTTTCTTCCCGTGTCTCTGACGACAAACCTGTCACCGATGGTGAGCGGGATTGGCTCAGACGTCGTGAAGACGGCGACACCATCGTCCATACCTACGATCTCGACGGGGTGCACCGAGCTGCCTACGTGAAGTTGATAGGCGCCTCGGCGCTCGATTTCGTCCACATAACGGGCGGTGCGAAGAGCTGCAACGAAACGGGTGGAGCTTGTCCACTGATCGGGTAGGCCAATCATGTCGCCGCGCCCAACCTCGGTGCGCTCGATTCCGCTCAGGTTGAGAGCGATCCGCCGCCCGGGTCCGATGTGGTCGACCGGATTCTCGTGACTTTGAATCCCCCTGATGCGAGCAGATCTTTCGCCCGGGTAGATGGTGACGCGCTCGTCGGTTACCACAGGGCCGTCGAGGAGTGTCCCGGTGACGATGGTCCCGGCGCCACTGGCTGTGAAGGACCGGTCGACCCAAAGACGCGGCCGGCCGATGTCCGATGGCGTCACGGAGGCGGTCAGCTCCTGAAGATGCGAGACAAGAACGTTGATGCCGTCGCCGGTTGTTCCCGATAAGGGAACGATCGCGGCGCCCTCGAGAGAGGTGCCCTCGAGTTTGTCGGTCACCTCTGTCGTGGCAAGTTCCAGGAGGTCTGAGTCGACGAGATCAGACTTGGTCAAAGCGATCACTCCATTGCCGACTTCGAGCAGGTCGAGCACCGCGAGATGCTCCTCGGATTGGGGCATCCATCCCTCGTCGGCAGCCACCACGAAGAGGGCGATGTCGATGGCTTCGATTCCGGCGAGCATGTTCTTCAGGTAGCGCTCGTGTCCGGGAACATCTACGAACGAGACGTCAGTCCCGTTGGGGAGGGTCGTCCACCCAAAACCGAGGTCGATGGTCAGGCCTCGTCTCTTCTCCTCCTCCCAACGATCGGGGTCTCGCCCTGTGAGGGTTTGGATGAGGGTCGACTTGCCATGATCGACATGACCGGCGGTTCCGATCAACGGCATAGATCAATCGTGTCCATGATCGATTGATCGAAGACGGGGTCGACAGTCCGGAGATCGATGACCAGCGACCCGCTCTCCCGTCTTGTCAGGATCGGAACCTCAGCTCCGAGCAACGACTCGTAGAGATGATCCTCATCAGCGAGGACGACCACCGGAGAGGCGATCGTCATACCAGGCACGCTCCCGGCACCGATGGTCGATTGGCCGTCCTCCAGCCGACCCCCGAGACGGTTTGCCATTTCAGAAGCTCGTTCGGCCAGATCCTTCTTCGACATGAGAGCCTGCCGCCAAAACGGAATCTGGCCTATGTCCCGGGCGGCGTATGCGCCGAGAGTGGCTGCGAGCGCCGCGTAGGTGACCCCGTCAACCCTCAATGCGCGGGCCAAGGGATGCTTGCGAAGAATGCTCACCGCCCCAGCGGTTCCCACGATGATTCCCGCTTGTGGCCCACCCAGGAGCTTGTCACCGCTGAAGGTCACCAGATCGGCTCCTGCCGCCAACGACTGCCGTGCGGCCGGCTCACCTCTGAGCCAGGCTGGAGTGGCGATGTCGAGCCATGGCGTGTCGGCATCGAGAAGGCCGGATCCGATGTCATAGATGAGAGGGATGTCGCCCGAACGGGCGAGTCCGGCGAGTTTGGCAACGCTTGTCTCCTCGGCGAATCCCTCAACTCGGTAATTCGACGGGTGGACCTTGAGAATCGAGCCACATCTGTGAAGTTGCAGGGCCGTCGCATAGTCGTCGGCCCGGGTGCGGTTGGTCGTCCCGATCTCGACGAGTCTCGAACCACTTGCCTCCATCACGTCCGGCAGCCGGTATGACCCTCCGATTTCGATCAGCTCGCCGCGCGCTACCGGCACCGCCTTCCCTGCTGAGGTTGCCGCCAACGCCAGGAGGAGCCCAGCGGCGTTGTTGTTGACGATGAGGGCGTCTTCGGCCCCGGTCAGAGTCTTGAGCAGGGCCGACACATATGAGCCGCGCCTGGTTCGCTGACCGGTCTCGACGTCGATCTCGACGTTCGTGTAGTTGGCCGCCACATTGGCAGCGTGCTCGATGGCCGGCGCAGACCACACCGCTCGACCGAGATTGGTGTGGAGCAGGACACCGGTGGCGTTGATGACCTGTGTGGCGTCGCTACGTTCGAGAGTCCTGAGAAGATCCTCGGCCTTCCGGCGAGGATCAACCTGCCTGCCTTCCTCTATGTCTTGGCGAGACTGCTCCAGGGCTGATCGCACTGCGTCTACTACCAGTGGCCAGGGGAGGGGACTGGCTTCCAGTTCGGCGGCCAACTGGTCCACAGAAGGGAGGTCACGATATGGGTTGTCGACAGTCACAACCGGGAGTCTGCCAGGTCAGATTCGCTGCGTTAATAGGATGGGGTCTTGGGACTCCCCTCGGTTGACCCCGACCCCGCAGCGAGTGTCATCGTTCTTCGCCCCAACAGGGACCGATTCGAGATACTCATGGTCCAGCGTCACAGCCGCGGGTTCTTCGGCAGCCTGGTCGTATTCCCCGGTGGGGGCGTCGACGCAGTTGACAGGTCCGGGCTGGCAAAAAGGATCGTGGACGGGAACAGCGACGACCACGACCACCGGTCAGCGGCGTTGCGGGAACTGGCGGAAGAGACCGGGCTTCTTGCTGTGAGGGATGGGATTCGTCGAAGCCCGGATCTGCGGGGAGAAGAGCTCTTCGACTATGTGAGTACCGCCGGGTTGGTCCTTTTGGGAGAGTCGCTTGTTCTGGTGTCCAGGTGGGTCACGCCGGAGATGGCGCCGCGCCGCTTCGACACGCGTTTCTATCTCCTGGCGGCAGAGGAGACACCACCAATCAGACTCGATTCCGAGGAGTTGGTGGACTACGCGTGGGCTACACCCGAACTAGCCCTTGATCGATATGAAAGCGAACAGTGGCCGATGATTCTCCCGACTTTGGCACATCTTCACTGGCTGTCGCGCCGCTCTTCCATCGACGATGCCATTGCCTCGGCATCAGGTGCCGATGGTCGAACATTGATAGAGCCAAGAAAGGCACCCGACGGCTCGCTGATCCCGGTATATCTT